>LUOC01000084.1 GCA_001626655.1 Fidelibacterota bacterium REDSEA-S14_B6
GATCTAAGTCTCGGAGAAGTCCACTACCTCCGACTCAGCGCCGCCAATGTGTTTGGAGAGAGTCGGCCAACAGAACTGCTCGGGGCAGTGCCGTCGACTTCTGGCGCGCACATTTTGGTTGTCAACGGCTTCGACCGGACGGACGGGACTGACAATACGAGGGACTTCGTCAGGCAGCACGGTTCGTCAATCTCCGCTGTCGGGTATCCCTTCGACGCGGCCAGCAACGAGAGTGTGGAATCCGGGAGCATTGATCTCATCGACTACTGGGCGGTCGACTGGCTATTGGGAGAAGAAGGGACGGCCACAAACAGCTTCACGGCGGCAGAGCAGTCGATGGTGAAGTCGTTCTTGGAAAATGGCGGTAACCTGTTTGTTTCGGGGTCGGAGATCGGTTACGATCTTGTGGCCAAAGGGAGTGCTTCTGACAGCATTTTCTATGCCGACTACCTGAAGTCGCACTACATATCCGACGCGGCTGGGGGAAGGCAAGGCGTGTACGAAGCGACCGGAACAGACGGCGGCATCTTCTCCGGACTGACTGAAGTCATGTTCGACGACGGCAGTCAGGGCACTTACGACGTGGACTGGCCGGACGGCATCAAGCCTGCCGACGGGGCGGTGGTCAACTTGAAATACAGAAATGTCGACTTCGATTCCCGTGGCGGGGCCGGCATTCAGTTCAGGGGGACGTTCGGAAGTGGCCGGACCAAGGGGGCTGTGATTCATTTGGCTATACCATTGGAGACCATCTATCCCAACGACGTCCGTGATGAAGCGATGAAAAGAGTGTTCAACTTCTTCGGCTCGCCGCTGTCGGTTACCGATTTGGCGCCTCTGCCTGAAGATCCATCCATACAGACCATCTACCCCAATCCCAGCAATTCCCAGATTACGATCCTCCTCGATCTGCCTGTCAACAGTTCTGGATCTTCCTTTCGACTTCAGATTGTTGATCTCCTCGGCCGGACTGTCTGGGAGCGGCGGATAAGTACGAACAGAGGCGGCGGCCCCGCCACAATAGTCTGGAACGGTCTCACCTCCACCGACCGCGCTGCATCCTCCGGCATTTACACAGCGGTGTTATCGTGGAGCGGTGGCGTCTCAAGTCACCGATTCGTTCTGCTTAAGTGAGGAGGCGACCGATCTCTCGTATTCGATACATCAGCACGAACCGCCACCTTTCCGGATCAGGTGCCGGCGGGGAGGTGTCGTTTCAACGAGCGCTATTTGAAGGGCTTGCCCCTGACGGCGGCCTCTATATGCCGAACTCCCTCCCCACCCTAGAAAGGGGCGAGATTGATGCACTAGAAGGTCTCTCATACCCCGAAGTCGCGTTCCGAATTCTCAGCAAGTATCTTGGGGACGAACTGACGGAGGAAGTGTTGGGAGAGATCTGTTCCTCGGCGTACGATTTTCCTGTTCCGATGGAAGCTCTCGACGAAGAAACTTCCCTTCTCTACCTCGACCGGGGGCCAACAGCCTCCTTCAAGGATTTCGCGGCACGGTTCATGTCCCGGACCATGAGTGCGATGAAAAAATATGATGAACTGACGACCGTCCTTGTGGCCACCAGCGGCGACACGGGAAGCGCGGTTGGGGAAGCGTTCCGGGGTGTGGACGGTTTTCGTGTGGTCATTCTCTACCCTGCTCGGGAGGTCTCCGAGATACAGCGGGATCAACTTGAAAGGATCGGTGAGAACGTCCGGACACTCCGAATCGACGGCCAGTTTGATGACTGTCAAAAATTGGTAAAAGAGGCGTTCCTCGATCGAGGGCTCGCCTCTCTCAAACTCACTTCCTCCAATTCTATCAATGTGGGGAGAATCCTGCCGCAAATAGTCTATTACTTCTACGCTTGGGCGAACGTCTGCACGGCGGAAGAGCCTCTCGCTTTTTCGGTCCCTTCCGGCAATTTTGGGAACTCCCTCGGCTGTGAGCTCGCCCGGCGGATGGGACTGCCCGTCAGGAAACTGGTCCTCGCCGTAAACGAGAATGACGAATTTCCTGAGTTTCTCTCCTCCGGAGAATATGT
Source organism: Fidelibacterota bacterium REDSEA-S14_B6 (assembly GCA_001626655.1). Classification (GTDB taxonomy): domain Bacteria; phylum Fidelibacterota; class Marinisomatia; order Marinisomatales; family S15-B10; genus S15-B10. The sequence goes on from LUOC01000084.1 coordinate 2,036, forward strand.
TCCTCTTTCGCCTTCACGTCAATGCATTTCGAACGCCATGAATGTGGGGAACCCAAGCAACCTCGCCCGATACTTCGATCTGTACGGCGGTCACCTCCTCCCCAACGGCACCGTGAAGCGGGCGCCTGATCTGTCCGCCATGAGGAAGCATCTTTGGTCTGTCTCCATCTCTGACGAGGAGACACGGCGGACAATCGACCAAACTTATACAGAACACAATACGATTCTCGATCCTCACGGCGCGGTGGGCGTGACGGCAGTTCGACGATTCCGGGAAGAAGGTTTTGAAGGTAAAGCGGTCGTTCTGGTGACGGCCCATCCGGGGAAGTTCCCGGAGACGGTCTCGACAATTCTTGGAGAGAACGTCGAAGCGCCGCCGTTTCTTGCACACATCGTGGAGCGCTCCCCTTCCGTGGAGAGATTGAGCTGCGATTATGAACAGTTTCGGACATATCTTCTCGATCAACCATGAGCTGGATTAAAGTATTCGCCCCTGCCACCGTTGCCAATGTGGGACCGGGTTTCGACGTCTTAGGAATGGCGGTCGAAGGGTGGGGAGACACGGTGAAAGCGAGGCGGACCCAGAGCGGTATCTCCATTACCGAGATCATTTCCGATCACCCTCTTCCGGATAATGTGGATGCCAATACTGCATCCATCGCTGCCCGCGAGGTGCTGAATCAGCTCGGAAACTCTGGCGGCATCGAGCTTCAGATTAAGAAAGGGCTTCCGGGGGGATCGGGCCTCGGCTCCAGCGCCGCCTCGGCTGCGGCGGGGGCTTTTGCCGCCAACTTCCTCTATGGGAGCCGGTTGAGTTCGGTGGAGCTCATCGATGCCGCAGTGAAGGCTGAGGAGGCTGTCGCCGCCCGCCATGCGGACAACACGGCGCCTTCATTGTTGGGAGGAGCGGTCCTTGTTCAGTCTGTCTCCCCCGTAAGAATCGTTGAACTGGGGGCGATTGCATCTCTCAAACTCATTCTGGTGACGCCAGAGATTGAAGTGTTTACGAAAGAGGCACGAAAGCTGTTGCCGGACAGAATCTCTTTAAAGCATACGGTGACCGCCATGGCCAACAGCTCGGCGGTGACAGCAGCATTCCTTAAGAACGATTACGATCTGCTGGTGAGTGGTTTGGAGGACGTTATCGCTGAACCGAGACGGAAGAAACTGATTCCCAGTTTCGATAACGTGAAACAGGCGGCGTTGAAAGTCGGCGCAGACGGACTCGTCATCTCGGGATCGGGACCGACCCTTTGCGCTTTCTCCAACGGAACGGTTAAACAGGGAGAAACAATTAGGAGTGCAATGGTAAAGGAATTCGAAAAAGGTGGTTTCCAATGCCAGTCTATAGTAAGTCGGATTGATCGCACCGGTACCCGGATTTTTTGAAGCGAAAACTAATCTTCTAGTTTATGCTAGCCAACTTTGCCCGTCAGAGTGCTTTTATGTCTTTTGAGAAAGAGAAGAATGTAGAGTTTTGATAAGATAATGATCTTCTCACTCACTATTGGCCAGCTGGCCTGGACGCACTTCAGTTCGATTATCACCATCAAGAACAATCTGTCCGTTCACTATAACAGCATCCACTCCAGAGGGATATGCCTGAGGATGATGGTCAGTGGTATTGTCCTTCAGCCGGTGCATATCTAAAATAACTACGTCTGCGGCAGCTCCTTCGGTAAGATGACCGCGATTAACAAGGCCCGCACAGGTGGCAGGCAGAGATGTCATCTTTCGGATCGCCTCTTCTAGCTGAAACATACTGGTGCCGATTACATATTCTTCGATGAATCGAATGGTATATCCATAGCTTGACCTGTTCATCGTGAAATTTGATAGAGGTCCATCTATGGCCGTGATCACTCCATCACTTTCGATAGAACAGAAAGGATCCTGAATTAGTTGATCGAGTTCAGTCTGTGTAGCAAATATATGCCTTAACATCACGTTGTAGAAATCATCACCGTCATCAAGTACAACCTTGAAGACACCTTCTACGGGCTCGCAGTCCAGCACATCGGCTATTTCGATAAAGTTCAGACCCACCAGTTCAGGATGGGCGATTGAAGAGGAGAGGTAGAATTTCTCAAGACCCCCGAGGCGAAGAAGATAATTAGTTGGATCGGAAAAATGATTCATGCACTTCTCTAGTGTCTTTGGTGACTCTAGGCGCTTAAGCACTTCCTTCCTGTCTCCTTCATAGACCCACGGTGGCAGTAGTGCAACCACCATCCCCGGTCCCCAGGTGTCGGGAAAAGTGTCAATCCCCACTGTCAAACCTTCCTTTTCCCGAGCATCTTCCACCATTTCAAGAACAAGATCGAACGTCCCCTTACGTGCGTACGGCCGGGGTGCAAAGTGGGACAATTGTCCTGGAAGTCCCGCTTTGCGACAGACATTTAATGCCTCCTCAACCGCGGATTCGAACATTTCCCCTCTGTTCCGGATGTGGCTAGCATAAATACCCCCGTGCTTTGCTGCAACTGAAGCCAAGGCAACAAGTTCATCCTCATCGGCGTACATTCCGGGGGAATATTCCAACCCGGTGGAAAATCCGATGGCACCGGCTTGCATTGCCTCATCAAGAAGAGATTTCATCTGCTCTAACTGATTATGCGTTGGCTCGGCTGTAGACTGCCCCATAACGGAGAGTCTTACTGAGCCATGCGGGACCAAAGGTGACACATTAGTGGAGAGTCCTGGGGAGATTAAAGCATTCAGATATTCACCAAAGCTTCCCCAGGAAAAATCGACGTTCCAACTTTCACTAAATCCAGCTGTGTTACGTTTGGCGAGATCAGGGTCAGTTGCTGGGGCGGGACCGTGACCACAATTGCCTGTTACCAATGTGGTAATACCTTGCCGGATGGCACTCTCATTTCGTCGATCCGCCATGAGTGAAAAATCGGCATGACTGTGTATATCGATAAATCCGGGACAGACTATCTTCCCCGCAGCATCCCATTCTGTGATTCCCTTGAGATCCGATGTGCTCGCCACGGATACAACAGCGCCATTATTGATTACCACATCAGCCAACTGGGCTGGATTCCCTGTGCCATCCACCACTTTCCCACCCCTTATGATAAGATCAATCATTGTTTACTCTATTCTTGGGTATATAATCATTTAAGATTTCACACCTTAGTGATTTGTCAATATTACTCCCGGAGGCGATTAGGCAAACGGTTTTCCCTCTTAAGTTCTTTCTCAACTTAAGTGCGCCAGCAAGAGCGGCGGCTCCTGCACCTTCTAAAATAACTCCAGAAATCGAATAAAGATTCCCCATGGCAATCTTGATTTGCCGCTCGGTAACCAGAACCATCTCGTCCACCACTTCCATCATCAGTTCCACAGCTTCGGGGATAGCGACTCTTACTGCAATTCCAGAGGCAAATGTACGGCAACTCTTTGTATTGATAGGTTTTTTCTGTTGATATGAATAGGTCATGCACGGTGCTGCTTCGGACTGGACACCAATAATCTTAACTGAAGGCGCCATCTTCTTAATCGCAGTACCAATACCACCGATAAGTGAACCATTTCCTACAGGAACAACCACAGCATCAATACTATTCCCAAGTTGCTCAGAAATTTCAAATCCAATAGTGGAAGTTCCCGCCACGATCTGAGGTACCGCGCCATCCTCAATAAATAAATGCCCCGCCGGTAAGGACGCGCCTTGAGGAACAACCACAGTAATTGGAAGATCAAACTCCTGACAGGCATACGCCATAGCGGAACCATGATTTCCGGTAGAGGCGGTGACAACTCTTTCCACCTCTCGAGTCCGTTTGAGACTATTGACAAGTGTTAATGCTCCTCGAGCCTTGAATGAGTTCACCGGCGAAACGTATTCGTGTTTCATAAACACAGTCGTTCCGACCAATCCGCTCAATCCATTTTCCGGCTTTAATGGTGTTTTCGGAAGAAACTGCTGTACTAGCTTCAAAGAAGCCTCCGTTTCGGAGAATGTGGGTAGCAGGCTCACTTCAGCCATTTCGGAGATAGGTTTTGTAGAAATCAGTCTGTTTCTCCAATATCGCTTTGGCCTTGATTAGGCGGTTTTCATCGTTTTTAAATAGGGCAAATTCAAAAGGACGTTGAATTGAGGCGGCACCTGTTTCCCCATCTTTTCTGAGCGCCACAAATCCTACCTGAAAATCGGCATCTCCACCGTGGCGATCGATTATCCTCCGAAGTGTGTGTTCACATGCCTCTTGGGGTGACATTCCACCGCGCATCTTCTCCACGATAAGAAAGCTTCCACAAACGGAGATGATTTCTTTGCCGGCACCGGTTGCTGCAGCACCACCGACACCGTTATCCACATAGAGTCCCGCACCAATGATGGGAGAATCACCCACACGGCCGTGAATTTTCCAAGCCTCACCGCTCGTTGTGCATGCACCAGCGAGATCACCTGATTGATCCATCGCGACAATGCCCAGTGTCTCATGAAGTGAATGCTCTCCTAACCACGCCGTGGGCTTCTCAGGGTCCTTCTTCCATTCAAGCCACCTATGCCTAGCCTCCTCTGAAAGTAGATTCTTTTCTTCAAATCCCATCTTGATAGCGAAACGTTTCGCTCCCTCTCCAACGATCATTGCGTGTTTTGTCTCTTCCATCACTTTTCGTGCCACTGCGGCAGCATGGACGACGCCCTCCATACCAGCAACTGAACCACTCCGTCCATCTGATCCTACAACAGCTGCGTCGAGAGTTACTGTCCCATCTTCATCGGGAAGCCCACCGTATCCTACATCCATTACATCGGGGTCCTCTTCCGAAACCGCCGCCCCAGCAACCACCGCATCCAAGGCAGAACCTTTTTCGCTGAGAACTCGAGCAGCTACTTCGTTGGCTTTTTCGCCATGGTACCAGGTTGAAATGACAACAGGATTGATAGGATTCATCTTCTACTGATTTTTTTTACTTCACCGCTCAATGCTACGAGCGCCGTCAGATTAGCGAATACCATGAATCCCATGAATATATCCGCCCAGTCCCATAGCGGTTTCACCTGGAATATGGCACCGAAGCCCGCAAGTCCGCAGTAAATCCAACGAAAAGGGATGGAAAATTTTAGACCACCAATGTAACGGAGGGACTGTTCACAATAGTAGGCCCACCCTACCATAGTCGTGAAACCGAAGAGCGCTGAAACAACTGCTATAATAAAGGAGCCGTATGGCAACACGCTTTCAAATGCCATGGCTGTCATCTCTGTGCTGATGAGGCCGGAAGACCAAGCTCCAGTAGAAACAAGCACAAGCGCCGTCATGCTGGAGACGACCATCGTGTCGATAAAAACACCCATCATTCCTATCAGGCCTTGTTTGTGGGGATCAGCGGTTCGAGCAGCGCCGTGGGCAATGGCGGCTGTTCCTATACCGGCCTCACTAGAGACCGTTCCTCTTCGGAACCCGTAAGCCATGGCCCTCGCCACAGTAGCGCCAGCAAATCCCCCAGTGGCCGCTGTGCCAGTAAATGCACTGTTGACAATTAGCGATAAAGCAGCTGGAAGTTCACTGATATTCACTATCAAGATTATAAGACAGCTTGTAACATAGATCATTGCCATGGACGGTACAAGTCGAGCTGCGAAGCTCCCTATTCGCCGGATTCCGCCAATTATCACCATCCATAGTGCCAGAGCAATCGCCGCACCGCTAAACCATTTAGGAATACCAAAATCGCTGAAAAGAACCAAGGCCACTGAATTGGACTGAGTCATATTGCCCGCCCCGATACCTCCAAGTAAAGCCGAAATGGCGAAGAACAAACTGAGGCGTCTCATTCCAAGTCCTTCATTCAAATACACCATTGGTCCCCCAAGCATGGTTCCGTCTTTGGCTTCTATACGGTGTTTTACACCGAGAATTACTTCAGCATATTTGGTTGCCATTCCGAATAACGCTACTGTCCACATCCAGAAGGCGGCACCCGGCCCGCCGATAGCTATAGCTGTAGCAACTCCCGCAACATTGCCGTTTCCGATAGTGGCAGCCAGTGCGGTGAAAAGAGCCTGGAAGGGAGAGATGTCGCCCTTTGTCCCGCTTGACGAGTCCCGATTTATAGCACCCATTGAAATGAGACGGAATGCTTTTCGGAAATCCCTCACCTGTACAAAACGAGTTTTCCACGAAAGAAGCACCCCGACACCGCACAAAAGTAAAATTGTCCAAACACCCCATATGAAGTCGGAAAAAGTAGCGGTTATCTCAGAGATTTTACTGACCGGTTAAAGTATTCAATAAGATGGGAAATTCTCATGAGGGTCGCACGTTTACCGCCCTGTCGCCTTTCACATCAAACTGGACGTCAAACTGAACGCGCTGACCTGTCCTGAGTCCATGTTTCTGAAGATCGACTCGGAGCCCGCTCACGTGGACGAAGCAGTCGTCGCCATCATCAGTTTCGATGAATCCAAACCCTTTGGCGCTGTCGTATTCTCTGACTGTCCCCTGTTTCATGCGATGACCTCTCTTTCGATATAGCTTGTAACGTGGCTCAGGGACGGAACGAGGGGCGATCCGCACCGTGCAAGTTTGTCTTTAGAGTGGTGTCCGCTGGGGATGAGAAGACAGTCGATGTTTAGCTCGGCCGCCACCTCAAAATCGTGTACCGTATCACCGATGAGAAGCACTTCGCCAGGAAGGTGATTCAGTTCCTGAAGCCACATCTTTCCATTTTCAATCTTGCCGAAGGCGTAATGATTGTCGAGGCCAACGACCCTCTCAAAGTAGTGTCGTACGCCGAGATCTGAAGTAAGCCGATCAAGGGTACTCTGTAGATA
>LUOC01000085.1 GCA_001626655.1 Fidelibacterota bacterium REDSEA-S14_B6
GTTCTTCGGAATTCCTTACCTCATGTGGTTCTTCGGTTCGGTCTTTGTGGTCTACACTACCGCCGTACTCATCGTGGCCAGCTTTTTCACTCCGGCCATTGTTGGCGCTATGGAAGAGGACACCATGGGAGCAGTCTTCCAAAACTACTCCATCACTTGGTCTCAGCCGTGGCGAACCGTCCTGTACCTCCCCTTGATCTGCACACTCCTGTACATTGCGGTGGCCGTGTTTGCTTGCTTCGCGAAGTTCGGCTATCAACTGATCAATATCGTGTTCGGGCACGATCTGCTGATGGGATCGAAGCTGGCCAAGATGGTCGGCTGGGCGACAGATATGGTAGTCACTCCCGTTTGTGACTTTTTTACTGTATCGCCGTTTGGCGGAGGATTCGGCTCTATTGCTCTTCCGGGAGCCAGTGGCGCTCTTGGACCAACGGAATTGATCGGCGCTTCGTTCGTCGCGCTCTCTCTCTTCCTGATCGTGGCCACGGTCATATCGTATGCTATGAGCATCGAGGTTGTGGCTCAGACGATTGCGGTCGTCATCTTCAGAATGAAGACGGATGAAGAGAATCTCCTCGAAAGAAAAGACGAGGAAGAGCTGGAGCTCGAAAATGATGATGACTGGTCCTTCGATTCGGACTCTGATTCAGATGATATTCGTCCAAAGAGAACTGATTTGCTCAGACAGTTTGCCTTGCAAGAAAGGGGCCTGCGCCCCTTTCTTGCATTATACGGACAATCTTGCCTCCGTTGAGCAGAGTGCTTGACTTGCAGTTTGTCCGGAAGGTAATTTCGCGGCTGTGAAAATATCCCGTCGAGAACTATTCGAAACACCGAGTCCGCTTCAGTTGACGACCACAGCCAAGGATTTGGACTTGGATGATCAGTTGAGTTGTGGAGAGATATCCACGACACTTCGTATTTCACGGAGTGAAACCACCGCAAGTGTTGATGGTGGACTGATCGCCGAGGCGCATCTGGAATGTGACAGGTGCCTTGAATCGATCAACAGAGAGATTCACGGTAAATTCAAGATTGTTGTTACTGAGAGTCCGAGCATGGCCAGCGGAGCGACGTCTGACCCTGACATCATCGTCTTTCCTGAGGGAACAGACGAACTAGATATATCGTCCCTTTTGCGGGACGCCATCGTTCTGGAGCGACCCATGAAAGAGGTATGTGATGAGACATGCAGGGGACTCTGCGCGGGGTGCGGAATGAACCTGAATCATTCCGATTGTGAATGTGAGGACGAGGAGTTCGATGAACGGTGGGCTCCTCTCAAGAAAATCAAATTAGCTGAATTGGAGAATTAGCATGGCACTTCCCAAGAGAAAGCAGTCGAAGGCACGTGGAAGAAAAAGGCGAACACACTGGAAGACGAAAACGGCAACGATTTCGACCTGTCCGCAGTGCCACCAGCAGAAGATGCCCCATCGGGCGTGTCCGAACTGCGGCTACTACAGAGGCAGACCCGTCACAACACCCACCACCTGAGCAGTCGAATGAGAATCGTCGTTGATGCGATGGGCGGCGACCATGCGCCCTCAGAGGTAGTTCAAGGCGCCTTAGACGCTGTCGCCGACGATTCAGCAATCGAGATCATCCTCACTGGTGACGAGGAGAAGATCAACGACAGCATCCCTCCTTCCATCAACCGATCATCCGTCACGATTCACCACACATCGCAGACAGTCGAGATGACTGACCGACCGTCGCAAGTGATCAAGCAGAAACCAAACTCCTCCCTCGTGGCGGGCATAGAAATGATTAAGAGCGGGAAAGCGAGAGCGTTCGTAAGCGCCGGAAGCACGGGGGCCATCCTTGCCGCCTCTCTCTTTCTTCTCGGCAGAATTGAAGGAGTCAAAAGGCCGGCGCTTGGAGTCTTCTTCCCATCTGGAAACAACGGGCTGGTCCTCTGTGATGCCGGCGCGAATTCCGAAGCGAAACCGGAACATCTTCTCCAGTTCGCCATTATGGCCTCGGAATATATGTCCCACATTCAGGGAGTTGATGAACCGAAAATTGGGTTGCTCAATATCGGTGTCGAAGAGACGAAAGGGAACGATCTCTACTTGGAATCTCACGCGTTAATGAAAGAGTATTTGCCAACATTTGAGGGAAACGTCGAGAGCCGATATCTTTTTGAAGGCAAGGTTGATGTGGTTGTCTGTGACGGCTTTCTCGGCAACAATCTTGTAAAGTTTGCCGAAGGGTGGATTCGCCATGTTCACCGCGACGTCTCAGCGCAGTTGGAAGGCCAGGATGAGTCCGCTGAAAAGAAGAGCGAGTTCAGATCAATATTTTCCAAGGCAATGCGTCACTTCGAATATGAAGAGTACGGCGGTGTACCCCTGCTCGGTGTGAACGGCGATGTAATCATCTGCCACGGCAGTTCGCCGGCAAGGGCGATCAAGAACGCTATTTTCGCTGCAAAGAAATCGGCCGAAACGAACCTCGTCGGTTCGATCAGAGACGATATTTCGTCCACCGTTTCTCTGATCGAAGGAAGTGCATGACGAAAAGAGCCACGATCTCGGCTGTCGCCCACTACCTCCCCGAGCGGATTCTAACCAACGCCGAGCTCGAGAAGACCGTTGATACGAATGATGAATGGATCAGGAGTCGAACCGGCATCGCCGAACGCCGTGTGGTAGCTGAGGATGAGGCCACGTCCCACATGGGAATCAATTCGGCCCGTCAGATCATTGAGAAGACTGGCATTGATGTCGCTGAAATTGATGCCATTATCGTCGGCACAGTGACACCGGATATGTTTTTCCCATCTACGGCGGCGCTGATTCAAGACGCCATTGGCGCCACGAATGCGTGGGCATTCGATCTGAATGCTGCCTGTTCCGGCTTCATCTTTTCTCTTGAGACGGCGGCGGGGCTCATCGCCTCGGAAAAGCACCAAAAAATTCTGGTCGTCGGCGGAGATACAATGACCTCCGTCCTCGACTATGAGGACAGAACGACATGTATCCTTTTCGGAGATGGCGCCGGTGCCGTGCTTCTCGAGCCGACGGACGGTGAGGACGGTATCATCGATTCAATCATGTTTACAGATGGAAGCGGCGGCAAACGACTCTTTATGCCCGGCGGTGGCAGCCGGCATCCAGCCACCCGGGAAACGGTTGATCAACGTCTCCACTATCTCAAGCAGGACGGACGTGAAGTCTATAAGTCCGCGGTGCGCGGCATGGCTGATGCAGCGGAAACAATCCTCTCGCGCAACGGCCTCTCGGGTAAGGACTTGAAACTGTTTATTCCTCATCAGGCGAATAAGCGAATCATCGACGCCAGTGCGGAAAAGCTGGGACTGTCTGAAGAGCAGGTTTTGATCAACATTGAAAGAGTCGCGAATACGACTGCTGGAACAATTCCCATCGGCCTCAGCGAAGCGGTGGCGGATGAACGGCTTGAGGAGGGCGACCTTCTCCTCTTGTCTGCCTTCGGGGCGGGATTCACCTGGGGCGCGACGTTGATCCGTTGGGGGCAATGCCAATGAAAACGGCGTTCCTGTTCCCCGGACAGGGCTCACAGAAAGTCGGAATGGGGAAAGATCTGTTCGACAGTTCTGAACGGGCGAGACTTCGCTATGAAGAAGCAAACCAGATCATGGGCATGGACCTTGCAGCTCTTTCGTTTGAAGGGCCTGAAGAAAAGCTCCGTCAGACTCAGTTCACCCAACCTGCCATTTTCGTGGTCAGTGTCATACTGGCCGAGATGCTGACGGAATCGGGCAGCGACCCCTCCTTCTCTGCGGGGCACAGTCTGGGAGAGTATTCCGCATTGACCGCCGCAGGCGTCTTCGATTTTGCTGATGCGCTCGCTCTCGTAAAACTCCGGGGCAAAGCTATGAGCCGAGCAGGCAATGAACAGAAAGGGACGATGGCCGCGATTCTCGGACTGAGTGACGAAACAGTATTACAGTTCTGTAATGAAACCTCTCAGGATGCAGAGGTGGTGGTCCCGGCCAATTTCAACTCACCGGGGCAGGTCGTAATTTCAGGCAGCGTTCAGGCAGTTAAACAAGCCATGGAACTCGCTGACAAAGCCGGAGCCATGAAAACTGTTGAACTGAATGTGAGTGGTGCGTTTCATTCTCCGCTCATGTCCAGTGCGAAGAGCGCCATGATTGAGGCTCTCGGGGAAACAGAGTTGAATCCCGCAAGATTTCCCGTCGTCATGAATGTAACTGCAGAAGAAACCACCGAGCCCGAACAGATCCTCGAAAACCTGATCAGCCAGCTCGACAGTCCCGTCAGGTGGACAGAAACTATCGAGACTCTGCGTGAGGGCGGCGCTGAGAGCTTTGTGGAGGTCGGCCCCGGGCGAGTCCTGCAGGGATTGAACAGGCGGATTGATCGCTCTCTGCCAATCCGCGGAATTGAGAGAATTGAACAGATGGAGGAACTCGAAGTTGTCTGAAACCCAATCAGCATTCGTCACAGGCGCATCTCGCGGAATTGGCCGTGCCATTGCAAAACTGTTCGCTTCGAACGGCATCCGTGTCACTTGCGCCAGCAGGACGATTGAAGCTCTTGATGAGGTGGTCTCGGAAATTCGAGAGAGTGGCGGCGAAGCTCATGCCATAAGGTTGGATGTTTCTGACATGTCCGACTTCGCCAGCGCCGTCGCCGAATCGGCGGATAAGTTTGGCAGCGTGGACTTTCTCGTCAACAACGCCGGAATTGTGAAAGATAACCTCCTTCTCCGGATGAAGGAAAACGATTGGGACACTGTTATCGATATCAATCTTAAGGGGTGCTTTAACGGCATCAAGGCCGTGACCCCTATCATGATGAAGAAGCGGTCAGGGAGAATCATTAACATCAGTTCAGTCTCCGGGATGATGGGTAATGCGGGGCAGGCAAACTATTCCGCCGCCAAGGCCGGAATGATCGGCCTCACCAAAACGACGGCCAGAGAATTGGCCTCACGAAGCATCACCGTGAACGCCATCGCGCCAGGCTATATCGCCACGGACATGACTTCGGACTTGAACGATCAAGTGAAAGAAGATCTAATCAATCATATACCGCTCGGAAGGATTGGAACGGCGGATGAAATTGCTGAAACAGTGCTCTTTCTCTGTTCCGCTGCGGCAGGTTACATTACGGGGCAGACGATTGCCGTAAATGGCGGTCTCTACATGTAAAAGGAGAAGACAGATGTCCAGTTTCGTCAAGGTGAAAGAAGTGATCATGGACAAGCTCGGCGCCGATGAAGATAAGATCACTGCCGAAGCTTCCTTTGTGGATGATCTCGGAGCCGATTCACTTGACACCGTGGAATTGATCATGCAGCTCGAAGAAGAGTTCGGCATGGAAATCCCGGACGAGGAAGCTGAAAAACTTACCACCGTAGGCTCCGCCGTAGATTATATAGATTCTCACTCCGGTTAGGTTCCGTGTCCCGTCGCGTCGTCGTCACGGGGATGGGAGTGGTGTCCCCGTTCGGTGTGGGAGTTCGCCTTTTCTGGGAGAACCTCCTCGCCGGAAAGAGCGGCATTTCCACCGTCACAAAGTTTGATACGGCCGATCATTCCGTAAAGATTGGCGGCGAGGTCAACGACTTCTCGCCTGAAGACTATCTTGACAGGAAAGAGTTGAACCGCCTCGACGAGTTCGCCGTCTACGCCATCGCAGCGGCAGATGAGGCGTTGAAAGATGCTGACCTTGAGAACGGCATTCCAGACATGGATCGGTTCGGAGTGGTACTCGGCTCGGGGGTGGGTGGTCTTAAGACCATGGAGAGCCAGAACAGGAGGCTTATCAATCGCGGGCCCCGGGCAATTTCACCTTTCTTTATTCCTATGTTCATTCCTGATATCGCACCGGGGCTCATCTCCATTCGGTGGGGTATGAAAGGGCCGAACTACAGTGTTGTCTCGGCGTGTGCCAGTGCCACAAACGCCATCGGCGACGCATACCGTCTGATCCAGCACGGCGATGCAGACGTGATCCTGACCGGCGGTTCGGAGGCCTCTATCACCCCCATCGCCTACGCCGGATTCTCGAATATGAAGGCACTCTCTACTCAGAACGAGAACCCTAAACAAGCGTCACGTCCCTTCGATCAGGCGCGGGACGGCTTTGTCATGGGTGAGGGCGCCGGTGTGCTGATCCTTGAAGAGGCTGAACATGCGGAAGCAAGAGGCGCAACTGTCTACGGCGAAGTCGGCGGTTACGGCGCCACCGGAGACGCTCATCATATTACTGCTCCCGCGCCGGGCGGTGAGGGGGGTGTCCGTGCCATGAAACGAGCGGTGGAGGATGCAGACCTGCAAGTTGAAGATGTCGACTATATTAACGCCCACGGCACTTCCACCCCCTTCAATGATAAGAATGAAACAGCAGCGATCAGGGAAGTTTTCGGTGATCACGCTGAAACTCTAAACGTCAGTTCAACCAAGTCCATGACAGGCCATCTCCTTGGTGCGAGCGGCGGGATCGAGGCAGTGGCGTGTACAATGTCGATTCTGGAAAACAGGATTCCCCCGACCATCAATTACGAAAATCCAGATCCAGATTGCAATCTGAACTATACACCAAACAAAGCGGCCGAGCGGGAAGTGAACGTCGCCATCTCGAACACCTTTGGATTCGGTGGTCACAACGCGGTGCTCGTTCTGAAGCAGTGGGCGTGAATCCGCTGACTCGACTTATCAGATCATTTATCTGGCGCTACGTTCATCGTGACGAACCTCTCTTCAGTCTCCAGACCGAACTCGGCTACTTTTTTCGCGATCCGGCCCTCCTCCGAACTGCCCTAACTCACAAATCGAAAGAACCTCGCGTCTCCCGAAATTATGAGCAGCTGGAATTCCTGGGAGATGCAATCCTCGATGAGGTGATTTCAGAGATGCTGCTCCGTGAATTCCCTCGTGCAAGAGAAGGCCTCCTCACGCAGCGCCGATCTACGTTAGTCCAGAAAGGATACCTCGCAAAACTAGGGGAAGAGCTCGGGCTTCTCAATCATATTAAGGCAGGACCGTCTCTCGATTTGGGAAAACCGAAAGTGTCCGAGAAGCAACTCGCCAACGTATTCGAATCCCTCATTGCCGCCATAAAGCTCGACGGCGGCATCAAGCCGTGCTCCAGACTAATAGAACGGACTGTCTGGCGGCACCGAAGGGAAGCGTGGAAGACTCTCAATTACAAAGGTTTGCTCATTGAGCACTGTCAGGCCAACGCTCTGGAGACGCCCCGCTTTATTGTAACCGACACCGAAGGGGCCGAACACGAGAAGCTGTTTAAGGTGGCCGTCCGGATTGGGTCAGAGACTCACGCCACGGCGTCGGAGGCTACAAAAAAAGCCGCTGAACAGGCGGCTTCACAGATAACTCTCGAGAGAATAAAAGAGTAATCAGACGCTCGGAGTCTTCCTTTCAATGGCGCCGAGCTCATCGCGGATTTCGGCGGCCCGCTCATACTCTTCGTCCTCAACAGCCTTCTGTAGTTTTTCTTCAAGAATTTTTCTTCGATTGTTATCGTGGCCGTGGACCAGCTCCTCAAAACTAACGCCCGACTGCTCGTCGTCCTCCACGCCCGCCTCGCTCATCACTTCCTCGTCCACGAAAATTGGAGCCCCGAGTCGGAGCGCAACGGCGATGGCGTCCGACGGCCGAGAGTCGACCTCTGTTTCGTCCTCCCCATCGAGATCGATTCGGATGCCCGCGTAGTAGGTGCCTTCTGAAAGATTCGTCACCACGACAGCCTTTACATGCACTTCCAGTTCCTCGAAAATTGCTGTCAACAGATCATGGGTCATGGGGCGGGGGGTGTCCACCTTTTCTCTGGCAAGGGCGATGGACTGTGCTTCGAACGCGCCAACGATCACTGGGAGCTTCCGCTCCTCCCCGCCTATCTCCTGAAGCACAACTGCATACCCCTTGCTCGGAGGGTAAAACGAAATTCTTGTGACTTCAACGGGGATCATGAATTTTGATATCAGGCTTGTTCTAATTTAGGTGATTGATCTACTCAAAGCAACCCTATTGGCTTCATTTTCCGCTACTGGCTGAGAGACTCTGTTTCAGAGCTTCAATCCTTTCTACCGGCGATGGATCAGTACCGTGAAGGATGGCACACCAGTAACTGACCCAATCGCAAAAGTGGATAAGATAGAAAAGTCTCTCCAAGAGACTGCCGCCAACGCTCTGAATTTCTTCCTGATAGCCGACAATATCGCCGATTAGATCTCTTGTCAGAGACTGTCTCAGTCCGGTCCGTGTGTGTTGATCCTCATCCAGGAGCCAGATAATTCCAGCCTTTTGTAAGAGATTCGGATTATTGAGATAGCCGACAATTTCATTGTGATTCATTTCAGGAAGGGAATGATGGAACGCAACCATTTTCGCGTTCTCTTCCAACTGTCCCCGAAAACGAAGCGCCACCGCTCCAGTGTACCGGGCATCTCCGTAAATAATGGGGATGGAGCCGCAAATTTTTTTCGCCAGATTCAGCGCCCTGTTGGAATCAGACTGTTTTGAGAACTCCGATCTGTGTTTGGAAAGAAGGGCAGCGGCTCCAGCGATTTCATTTTCTTCTGCTCCCGAACAGAGCCCTTGCCGGGAAAGATAAACGAGTGCCGGGATGGAGACAAGACCGAGGGACGCGCGAGGGGGGTTCCCCCCGGGAATCGTGATAAGGTGGCCGCCGTCTTCTTTCAATCGATCAGCAAGCTCTCCTCCGGAAGTGATGCCGATCAACTGTGCGCCATTCTTGCACGCTTCATCGTAACAGGAGAGCGACTCTTCTGTGTTGCCCGAGTAGCTTACGCAGATTACAGCCGTTGATGGGCCGACCCAAGCGGGGAGCGAATAGTCTCTCACCACTTCGATGGGGACGGTTGCCGAATCGGCAGTAAGCGCCTTTATGAGATCACCTCCAATGGCGGAGCCGCCCATCCCCGCAATGACGACTGCCGTCGCGGTTGATTTCTTGCCCTGTGGAACTGACTCATCGGCAATGCGGAAAGCGCTCTGCATCTGTTCAGGAAATGTGAAAATCTGCCGGTGCATCGCTGAGGGATCGAGAGTGTGAAAATCCTTATTCAATTCTTCCTCTCCATCAGGTACTGAACGAAGGGAGTTAGATTTGCTTGAACATCGGAAGGCAGTGGTTCAAGCTGAGAAATTGCGTCCTCAGACAGTTCCTTCACCAGTTTTTCTCCGTCCGTTACAATTCCATTCTTACCGAAATAGTCGCGAATCTTTGGAATCCTTTCGTCCAACGATTCGCCTTCCAAACTCTGCATGAATTCCCGCCAGTGGGACCGATCCAATTTCTCAGCCTTGCAGGTCAGAAAAGTTTTCTTCCCCGCAATGATGTCGCTCCCCAAACTTTTCCCCATCTTTTCGGAATCGGAGTAGATCTCCAAGATGTCATCCTGAATCTGGAACGCCTGCCCCACCAGCTCACCGAAGGCGGCAACGGCATCAACTTCTTCATCTCCGGCCTCCCCTACAACCGCGCCAAGCTGACAGCAGAGCGACAACAGCGTTCCTGTCTTGAGGCGAACCATTTCGAGATAATCGTTGACACTCACTTCGTCGTCTGTCTCGAAAGCCTTGTCCAGCGCCTGCCCTTCGCACAACCGAAGAGTGGCGTTCGTAAACAGTCTCATAGAAGCGACAGAAGTGTCGTTCAAACGGTTCAACTGATCAAAGGCAAGTGCAAAAATGCCGTCTCCTGCAAGTATCGCCGTCGAGTTGTCCCACCGATTATGGACTGTCTCTTTTCCGTGCCGGAGATCATCGCCATCCATAATATCGTCGTGAACGAGAGAGAAATTGTGCAGGATTTCAACGGCCAATGCGGCCGGAAGCGTCTCCTCCTCATCGGCTCCGAAGCCTGACGCTGTTAAGAAAACCAGCACCGGTCTGAGCCGCTTTCCTCTGCCGGAAAAGACATATCGTATCGGATCATAAAGATAGGCCGGTTCAGCGCCCTTTGCGATTTGAAGCAGCGCCTCGTCAATTCTTGAGCGGTAACCGGTGAGTCTCTCCCTGAAGGCGTCAGACGACATCAGGAACATCCACCTCGCCCAATTCCCCGATCTTGCTGAGGATCAACCGCTGAAGCTCCTTCATTCGCTCCTCACTCTTCGCCTCGAAACGGCAGACAATGACCGGCTGTGTGTTCGACGCCCGAACAAGTCCCCACCCATCTGAGAACCGAATCCTGACACCGTCGATGTCGAGACAATCATACTTCTGCTTGAAGAACGCCGTCGCTTCATCGTTGATCCTGAATTTCTCTTCGTCGTTCGAACAGTCCAACCTCATTTCCGGAGTAGAATAGTAGTGCGGCAGGGCCGACACCAGTTCGGACAGCTTCCGCTACTGCAACCGAAATAGTCGTCCGCAAAGAAGATGTGGCCGCTCATCTCGCCGCCGAATTTGCACCCCAATTCCTTCATCCTCTGTTTGATGAGGGAGTGTCCCGTCTTCCAGATAACAGGCCGACCTCCATGTCTCAGAATCTCTTCCTCAAGGGCCTGTGAACATTTGACATCGAAAAGAATCTCTTCGCCGACCTGGATGATTTCCGGCAGCATCAGCGCCATAATCTGATCTGCAAAGACGACGTTCCCCGTTTCGTCGATCAGTCCGATGCGGTCGGCGTCGCCATCGTAAGCGAGTCCAGCATCGAAGTCTCCCCCCTTCAGGGTTGCGACCAGTTCGGCCACATTTTCCAGAACGGTCGGATCAGGATGATGGTTCGGGAATCGGCCGTCTACGTCACAGAAAAGCTCGGTCGTTTCGGCGCCGAGGCCGCTGAACACTTCAGGCGCTGCGAGGCAGGCGGCGGCGTTGCCGCAGTCCATGGCGAGCTTCATCGGCCGCTCCAGATTTATCTTACTCTGGAGCATCTCGATATATTCATCGAGAATACGATACTTGACCTCCGTTCCATCCCCGCTCTCAAAATTTTCACTTTCCATCAGAATCATCAACTGCTGAATCTGATCACCATAAACGGCGCCTTTATTGAGAGACATCTTGAATCCGTTCATTTCGGCAGGGTTGTGGCTGCCGGTGATCTGGACAGCAGCGCCCACGTCGAGCTTCCACATGCTGTAGTAGTTGGCGGGCGTCGGCAAAGTTCCGATATCAATGACATCGGTGCCCGTTTCCAGTATGCCGTCTTTGAACTGTTTCTTCAGTTCCGGCGTCGTGAGGCGGACATCGCCGCTGAGCGATATTTCCCTCACCCCCTCCCGTTTTACGAAGGTGCCAAAGGCTCGGCCGAGCCCCGTCACAAACTCCGGTGGAAAGTCCTCAGCGACCACACCCCGAACATCGTACTGTCTGAAGACGTAACGGTTTACTTTCATCGTCTGCTCAAACTGTCACTTTCCCAAGAACCACTTGCCTCTTCGCCCCAGTCACCGATGGAAGATTTGCCGGAATTCCCTTGAGGTTCGCGGCGCCCAGCATCGCGAAACCCAACGCTTCCTTCATGAATGGATCGATGCCGTACTCCTGTGAAGTGACGAGAGTCACTGGCGCAAATTGTTCTTCGAGATGATTCATAACCGCTTCGTTGTAGACGCCTCCTCCCGATACGATGAGTTGTTGGACTGAATCGAGGGGGAGGAACTGCCGACAATTTACCGCCACACTCCGTGCCGTAAAAAGGGATAGTGTCGCAAGCAGGTCATCGGGCTCTCTCGACTGCCGGTCAATGGTGTTTTCTTTCAGCCACAAGGAGCCAAAAATGTCCCGGCCCGTCGATTTTGGCGGCGGCGCTTGGATGAAAGGGTGTTCCAGCCATTCATTAACTTTTTCAATTTCCGGAACCCCCCGCAACGAACGCGCGCCTCTATCGTCGAACTTTTCTCCTGTTGATGTTCCCATCACCTCGTCCATCAAAGCCATTCCTGGGCCGGTGTCAAATCCGATAATCTCCTCATCAGCGCCGGAAGGGGGAAGGTATGTGACATTCGCCACGCCCCCAAGATTGAGACAGATAACCGCTCCCGCTTCCTGCTGAAAAAGCCACCTGTCGACCATCGGTATGAGCGGGGCGCCGGTCCCGCCGGCGGCGATATCGGCGGCCCGGAAGTCAGACACCACAGGGAGATCCAACGTCTGTGCCAAAAACGAAGGTTCACCAATCTGAAGAGACGCCTCTCCGCTGACGTGGTGGATAGTCTGTCCGTGCATCCCGACGGCGTCCACATTCTTGATGCTTCGTTCGGTTAAGAACCGCTTCGTTTCGGTTGCCATGAACTCTCCGAGGGTGAAGTGGGTGACGGCAATCTTATCCGCGTCCCCACTCAGACAGTTCTCTACGCTCTCTCTCAGCGCATCGGGGTACGGCAAAGAACCTTCCGCCACCACAACGGCCTCTGCCGATTCGCCGGAAAACTGGACTTTCGCCACACAGATGTCGAGGCCGTCCATGGAGGTGCCCGTCATCAGTCCCACCATGACGAGGTGTTCTTTACTTTCTAAGCCACGGTTAGTCATCTCTCCAGGACGCTCCTCAAGAACCCGCCCTCCTTTTCCAGCCTAGCGCGAGCGGTTGAGATGTCGCACTGGCGGTGGTGCATAACGATGGCGGTCTTCACTTCTTTCTCAGCGCGGTGCAGCAGGTCGTGGGCCGAATCATAGTCCAGCCCTGTCAACTGTGAAATGATGCGAGTGCCGCGATCGATCAGCTTGTCGTTCACCGCCCTAAGATCGACCATAAGGTTTCCGTAGACCTTGCCGAGGCGGACCATGGTGGCGGTCGAAATCATGTTCAGAATCATCTTGGTGGCAGTGCCCGATTTCATTCTTGTGGAGCCCGTAATCACCTCGCGCCCGACGGAAACAGCGATCAGCACATCCACCTCCGGTTCAATCAGCGGATCGGCGTTACAGATGAGGAATACAGTTGCACATCTCTCATCCTTGGCGTACTCCAAAGCGTGAAGGACGTAAGGCGTTGTACCGCTGCTGGCGATGCCGATCACCACATCTCCGGCCGCCATGCCGGCAGATTGCAGATCAATCTCCGCATTTTCAGGTTTGTCCTCTGCCCCTTCTATCGATTTCCGAAGCGCCTCGTCGCCACCGGCGATCACTCCCTTGAACATATCGGGAGGCGCTGAGAAAGTTGGGGGACATTCCGATGCGTCCAGTACACCGAGGCGTCCGCTCGTTCCCGCGCCGATGTAAATCACATGCCCGCCGTTCCTGATAGCATCTACTGCGAGATCTCCAGAATCTCCGAAACAGATTTGGAATCCAGCTCCATGGAAGACAGGTTCTGCTGTTCCGTTGCAAGTGCCCCCCTGTTCAGTCGTTTATCCATGGTTTGAACTTCTTCCGTAGACGAAAATTAATCATCCGCTCATCGCCGACGAAGAGGATTCAAGTCGATCATATCTCTCCCATCTCCGGCGGTTCTGCGTAAATTGAGGCAATGATAGAATCGGCCATTGCTCTGTTTGGCCTCGTCCTCTCGGCATTTTTTTCCGGGACGGAGATCGCATTTCTTCAGGCCAATCCGGTACAGCTTGCGGTCTGGCGAGAGGGAGGCAACAAAACGGCACGGCGGACCGAAGCGCTCATGGCTGAGCCCGATCAGTACCTCACCTCGGTGCTGGTAGGGACAAACCTCGCCAACGTCCTCACCTCCTCCTACGCAACCATCGTTCTGGCCCGGCAGGGATTTTCTGAACTTCTGATAATTCTAGTCCTCGGCTCTATCATTCTCCTGTTTGGTGAGGTGCTGCCAAAAAGTTTTGCTCGGGACAACGCCAGTTCCATGGCTGTGATGGCGACGCCCCTGTTGAAAGCATCTGAACTGCTTCTCGCTCCTTTCGTCTGGCTGGCCCGGGGTTACGCTTCCCGTTTCCCGAATGGCGATAATCCCAAGCGGATAGGAACCGACTTCCTCGCAAGAGACGAACTGAAAATTCTTTTCGACGAAGCAGATGCCGGTGAAGATCTAGAAGCCGAAGAGAAAGAGGTAATCACCAATATATTCGAATTCGGTTCTCAGCCGGTGAAGGCGGCCATGACCCCTCGAGCGGATATCATCGGAATCGATGAGAACGCTTCAATCGAAGATGCAATCAACCTGATGGATTCCACAGGCCTCTCCAAACTGGCACTCTTCAACGGTTCTGTTGACGATATTCGGGGAATCGTCTTTCTCCACGACTTGATTTCCAGTGAGGGCGATCTTTCAGACTTGGCTCGACGGCCTCTCTTCATCAGTGAATCGATGACCCCCAGCGAAGCGCTCAGCGAACTGCGGCGCTATCGGTCGACCCTCGCCATGGTCGTTGCGCCAAACGGGGAGACCACAGGACTTGTTACTGTCGAGGACCTCATTGAGGAGCTGTTCGGCGAATTTGAGGATGTATTCGATGAAGAGGCGAACCGTGTCTCGCGCCTCTCTGACGGCAGTCTTGTCATGGACGGCAGGATGAGCCTCGATGAACTGATCGATGAGTACGGGATTGAGCTTCCTTCAGGGAATTATGAGACGGTGGGAGGATTCATCATCGACCGCCTCGGGAGAATTCCCGCCACAGGCGAAATCCTCGACAGCGATCATGTCAGCATCAGGATTCTTCGATCGACGCCGAGTCAGGTCGAGCGGATTCACATACGCAGGAAGAGGCGGTCTTAGGCGTCCGCCCTGCGGCCTAAGAACTTCACCACGCCGAAAACAACAATCGCGCCAAACGCGATCGCAACACCCACCGGCAGATAACTGACCATCGCATAGCCGAGAATAAGACTGATGATTCCCGTCGTCATAGCGTAAGGGAGCTGAGTCCGAACGTGATCTACGTGATCAGAGCCGGAGGCGATGGAGGAGAGGATTGTGGTATCCGAGAGTGGTGAACAGTGATCACCAAAGACACAGCCTGAGAGGACGCTGGCGAAGGTAGCGAGGTAGATGGGCTCAGCCAATACAGTGTTCGGATCGCCGCCAAGGAGCTTGAACGCCAGCGGCACTGCAATGGGGACAAGAATCGGCATGGTCCCCCAAGACGTGCCTGTACAAAAGCTGACCAAAGCGGCGGTGAGAAAGGTGACTGCCGGCAGAAGTGCCGGTGTCAGTAGTCCTTCCGTGAGGCTGATGATATAGTCTGCCGTCTTCACCTCACCGCAAATATCGCCCAGTGTCCAGGCCAGCACAAGAATCATGCACGCCATCAGCATCGATTTCGCCCCTTGTACCCACGATTCGACTCCCTCACGCAAGGTGAGAATTCCCTGCCCGTTTGAGAGAAGAATCGCAATTATCCCCGCCAGCAGCGACCCCCAAATGAGCGCCCTGTACGGATCGGAAGAGCCGATGATGTTTCGGACGGAATGATCGTCGCCCGGCGCAAGCGCGCTGGTCCCTGTTACATAAAGTCCCACCACCGTGATAAGAACCACCAGCAGGATTGGTACCATGGCGTTCGTCCAGTGTGACCCCCCTGAAGTGAGGACCCCCGCCTTGGTCATTTCGTCGTCGGTGAGCGGTTGAGCGCCGTCCGCAAGAACTTTCCCTTCCCGGATTGCCCGACGCTCAGCTTTGAGCATATTGCTGTAGTCCCTCCCCGTCCACAGCAAGTACCCCATGAAAATGACAGTGAGAATGCAGTAGAATGAGTAAGGGATGGAGTTGATGAATGTGATGTATGGATTCTCCGTTATCCCGTAAGCTTTATAGGGCGTTTCCAGCAGCGACATCTGGAAGACTGACCAAGTGCTGATGATCGCCAGAGATGCCACCGGAGCAGCGGTGGAATCGACAATGTAAGCGAGCTTTTCCCGGGACACTTTGAGTCGGTCCGTAAACGGCCGCATCATGTTTCCGACAAAGAGGGTGTTGGCGTAGTCGTCGAAGAAAATGACAACACCCATCATCATTGTCGCGAGTTGGCTGCGCTTTCTTGTGCTGGCGTACTTAGAGGCGCTCTCCACCACCCCTTTCATACCGCCGTTGGCGCTCACGATGCCGATTACACCGCCAAAGCCGAGTGTGAAAAGCAGAATCTTCGCCTGATCGGAATCGATAATCGAATTGATGATGTGTGTGTCAATGGTCGCCAACAGTCCTGAAATTGGGTTGTACCCTGTCATCATCGTGGAACCGATCCAGATGCCGCAGAAAAGCGAAAGGATTACCTCCCGTGTAATAAGCGCCATGGAGATGGCCAGCAAGGGAGGGATTAGAGATGGAAGCGACGGATGAAACTCCATCGTCTCCACGGACGGAACCAACGCTCCCCAAGCAAGTATGAGTATAATTACTCCTGTTAGAAAAAGTTTGCGGGACATGCCGTTCACGAAGAGGGCCAATATAACGGGCAGTAAAGAGGGAGAAAAGTGATTTTTCCTCCCATATTGTTACCGACCGAAGTAACTTGAAAACATCATGAAAAGGATTGATTCCTACGTCGTCCGGCAGTTTTTCTCTCTACTGGGCGTATCGCTCCTCGGCTTTATCGTCATTTTTCTCGTCGTTGACGCAGTGGAAAATATGGACAAGTTCATCGATGCCGAGGTTCCAAAAGGGGTGATCGCCGCCTACTATTTCCATTCAATTCCGTGGTTCGTCAGCATAGGCCTCCCCATGGCCGTGCTCGTTTCCACGATCTTCACTGTAGGGCTGTTGTCGAGACGGAACGAACTGACAGCCATGAAAGCCTCCGGCGTCTCCCTCTACAGAATCGCCATGCCACTGATTCTCTGTTCAATCTTGATCAGCGGTGCGTCGTTCTTTTTTGAAGACCGCGTGGTAACTGCCGGAAATCAGAAACGGCGGGCCATCGAAAAAGATTATCTCATCAAGTCCCGCAGCAGGCAGTACTCAACAAAGAATCAGGATATTTTCTTGAGAAAGTCCGACGCCTTTCACATTGCCATCGATCGGTATACGCCAAAGACTCTGAAGGCGGCGGGCGTGGTGATTCATTTCATGGATGAAGATAAGCTGACCAGACGAATCGACGCCAGCACCATGGTGTGGAGAGAAGAAGAGGAAAAGTGGCGTCTGAACACCTATGCCATCCGCGAGTTTCATCCAGACGGGTTTGAGACGGGGGTCCATTTTTCTCGGAGGGATACCCTGCTCGCCATCGATTTCCGGCCGGATGATTTGACGAAACGGGCTGTCTCGCCTCAGGAAAAGAACTACGTTGACCTAAAGTCGTTCATCGCCGAGTTGAACGAGAGCGGCGTTGACACCACTCGGTGGAAGGTAAACCTCTATGGAAAGATTTCGTTCGCCTTCACCAATGTCATTGTTGTACTGTTTGCGTTCCCTCTGGTGGCATTCAAACCGAGGACAGGCCTCGCTTTCGGCGCCGGCATGAGCGTCTTTGTCATTTTTGGTTACTACGCGTTTATCCGATTCGGACAGACGCTCGGCTATAAAGGGATTCTTGAACCGGTCCTCTCCGCTTGGATCGGGAATATACTATTTACAATCGGGGGGATAATCCTGCTCGTTCGAGCAAGAAAGTAGCCGACACTTACTGGCTCTGGCTCGGCGCCGGTTTGTCTTTCCGGCTCTTGAAACTGGTGAGGGCGACACCAAAAGAGATTGACGCCCCTTTCATATTGTGAATCCAGATTCCGTTCCGGAACGAAAAAGCAAAATCGTAAATAATCGGTCCGGCATGGAGCCCAGCACCGAAGCCGAGTTCCTTAAGGTATTTTCCGCCGTACATATAACCGATCCGCATGGGGATACTCTTGAACCGGGTGAACTGCATGCCGGTTGAAATCTTCCACCGCTGATGTACGCCGAGGCGATT
>LUOC01000086.1 GCA_001626655.1 Fidelibacterota bacterium REDSEA-S14_B6
GGCGTCCACCATGGTCTCATCTTCGTCCTCCGTCAGTCTCGCCTGCTCACCCTGTGTGGTCCTGCTGGCGGTGAGGAGGCCCATCTCCACATTGATCACATCCACGGTGTAGCTGAGATCCTGAAGAACATTGATGGACGCTTTGAGCACTTTTTCGCTGTCGGCTGAGATGGTTCGCGTCTCCATGGCCCGGACCACGGTGGTGGGTGGTGCCGGCGGTCTCGGTGCAGCGCAGCCGAGAAAGGTGACGAGGTATATTCTGAGGGCGAGCCCGAAGCTTTTCAGCACTGGGCCCTTCGGATTACGAAAAAAATTCACAAATTAGAATTCCAGACGCTGGTACTTGAAGTCCGCCACACGCTTGTCGTCATCAAACGTGATCAGCACGGTGAGGGACTTGGATGTGGCGGAGGATCGGGAAGCGCTGCCGGAGGCGAGACCGGCGAGCCAAGTGATGGGATTCCACCATGTCACCACCACACCGCTCCTCGACTGAGACTCTCGGTATATCTTGTCGTAGGTCCACACTTCACGTCCGCCAGAGTCGTTGGTGATAATATTCGGGGCGCCGAGCGCTTCCATGATCGCGGTTTGATTGGCCCCCTTCGAAACCGTCTGCTGGACGGTACCTAGAGTGAGGCGGTTTGCCTCCGGTGCGTTCGCGGCACAACCGAGAAGTGAAATGAGCAGAGGCGCAGCTAGAGTGTGTGATAATTTCATGATTGTCCCCTTTCGGCCAAAAGTTACTGATTAAACCTGTCTTGAGACAAAATAGTTTCTCTCTATTATAGGAGTTCCTCCACCACAACCCAGACGGCAATCAGCGCCAAGGAAGCAGCCATGGTAAAGTTGAAAACCTTTAGCCGCCAGTCTGTCAGGAACTGACGAATGGTTACGCCAATGGATGCCCAGACAAGCAATGATGCGAGGACGATGGTGAACTGCAGAGACGCCATCAAAACAGATTCCAAGACACGACTGAAGGCATAGTCGCTGAAGGCAGTGGCGGCTGTAATGAGCGATATCCACGCCTTTACGTTCACAAGTTGGAATGAGGCCATCTCCAAGAATGACAGAGGCTGAGCCACATCTTTCTTCTTGACGGGCCCCGCGCCGGAGACACGCCACGCAAGGTACAGCATATAGCCGACCCCGAACAGAGTGATCACCGTTCGAATAAGAGGGTATTTAGAAAACAGTGTGCTGAGCCCCATGCAGAATGCGAACTGAAGTACGGCAAAGGCGACTGACGCGCCGACTGCGGCGGACAAAGTTTTTCGGAATCCAAATGTAGCGCCGGACGATGCCATCATCAGATTGTTCGGCCCCGGCGTAATGGCCATGGTCGAGATAAAGAGGGCGAGGGGAATCAGGTAGTTGAACATGGAAGGAATTATTTGGAAATTCGTTTGAGACAAGATAGTGTTAAGGGAGTTGACACGGAAGAGGATATGAAAAGACTATTATTCAAAAGGCTCCGACAAGAGGATGAATAGACAACTGATTTCGGGCACTGTTGCACCGGGGTTTGAAGAGGTTGAGCGTCAGTTCAGGCGCAACTTCGCTGAGCGGGGGGAGATCGGGGCGGCGTGCGCGGTGTATCATCGTGGTGAGAAGGTTGTCGATCTCTGGGGCGGCTTTCGGGATCATCGGTCAAAAGCGCCCTGGGAGGAAGATACGCTCGTCCTAGTCTTTTCAACCACAAAAGGTCTCGCCGCCATGGCGATGGCAGTAGCCCACTCTCGGGGACTCCTCGATTACAACGAACAGGTCGCTGCCTACTGGCCGGAGTTTGCCGCCGCCGGGAAGGGCGAAGTGACGGTGGCACAACTCCTCTCCCATCAGGCGGGGCTTTGCGTCATTGATGAGCCGCTTACCGTAGATACGCTTAACGATCTCAATGCTGTGGCGGAGCTTGTCGGGAAACAGGCGCCGGCGTGGGAACCGGGGAGTAGACACGGCTATCACGGCATGAGCCTAGGCTTCTACCAAGGAGAACTTATCCGTCGTGTAGATCCCGAAGGGAGAAGTTTGGGGAAGTTCTTTCAGGACGAAACTGCAAAGCCGCTCGGTCTGGAGTTCTACATCGGCCTCCCCGATGACCTCCCTGGGGAGAGAGTGGCGACCATCAAAGACTGGCACCCCATGCAGATGGTGTTTCACCTGAAGAAATTGCCGTGGCCGTTCGTGAAGGCGTTCATGAAAAAAGGGTCAGTTACTGAACGGACGTTCAGTAATCCGGCTACAAAGCGGCCGGCGGATTTCGCGAAGCGGGAATATCTCTCGGTTGAAATCCCCTCGGGGAATGGGGTAGGGCTGGTTAGTTCTATCGCGAAAGCTTATGGCGTATTTGCCACAAGAGGCGTCGAGCTGAACCTGAAAGAGGAGACACTCACAGCCCTGACAACACCGATGCCGGCGCCAACAGAAGGCGCTTTGGACGAAGTGTTCCGGGTGGACAAGAGCTATTCCATGGGCTTTTCCAAGCCGTGCTCCAGTTTTGAGTTCGGGTGCGGTGATTCGTCCTTCGGGGCGCCGGGAGCGGGCGGGTCCTTCGCCTTTGCCGATCCAGACAAGCAGATCGGTTTTGCCTATGCTATGAACAGGATGGGGTTCTACCTTTGGGATGATCCGCGAGAGAAGGCTCTAAGAGGTACCCTCTACAGATGCTTGGGGGAATAGATGAAGAATGTTGCCCGCTGGTTCCTTCTTCCGGCTTGGGAGAAGGAGAGGATGAGGGGTAGTTCCCCCCACCTCAAACCTCCCCCACTGAGGGAGGAGGGAACGAGCAACCGAGAGAGATAAAAGGAGGAGCGATTAATGAGCTTTCTAATTCTTGATATTGAGACCGTCCCGCGGAAGGGACTTGATGAGGCGATGGAGGCGGAAGTTGCAAAGCGTACGGAACGACGTATTGAACAGAGCGGCGGCGATCCAGAAGAAGCTGAATCGCTGATTCGATCAACCTCGGCATTCTTTGGGGAGGTGGTCTGCGTCGCCATGCGGCTTCTTAAGAATGACGGTTCGCACCGGGACAATGTTATCTGCGAAAAAAGCGAACGCACGACGCTGGAAAAATTCTTTGATGTAGTGAATCACGAGTCGGCCCAAAACGTCCGTTTCGTCCATTACAACGGGCTCGGCTTTGACATTCCGTTCCTCGTTGTCAGGGCGGCACACCATAGCATCAGGATCGCCAACCGGAAGTTCACGGACCTTCGCCGGTTCAGCTACAACAGCCACATCGATTTGATGATGTTTCTCGCTAACTGGGACTTCAGAAAAACGGTCAGTTTCGATATCGCCTGCCGATCCTTCGGAATCCCTTCGCCTAAAGAAGGGGAAGTGAAGGGGGAAACGGTTGCGAAAGCTTTTGAGGAGGCAAACCTGGAGGGGATAGAAGAGTACGCCATGAAAGATGTGGAGGCGACACATAACCTTTTCGAAAAGGTGAGGGATTACATCCTGTGATCTAACAACATATTTCTTTGTGCGAGAAGATCATGTAAGATGAAAAGCAGAGGCGCCACAGCGAACCCTCCCAACCGCTTTGATCTGATCGAGATCGAGCCCGATCCGGATATCGATCCTACCGAGCTTCCCCAGCCGAAGACACAGATTTTCAAGGACACGTCCAAGAGCCTCATATCCTACAACACCAGTCCGGACATCCCCTTTGAGGCGAGCATCAATCCCTACCGCGGCTGTGAGCACGGCTGTGTTTACTGTTACGCCCGGCCGACGCACGAATACTTCGGCCTTTCGGCAGGGCTCGATTTCGAGACTAAGATATTTGTTAAAGAGAGTGCGCCGGAACTGTTAAGGAGGGAGCTGTCCTCTCCCAAGTGGAGGCCTCAAGTCATCGCCCTCAGTGGAAACACCGATTCTTATCAACCTCTGGAGAAGTCGCTGAAGCTGACACGACGATGCCTCCAAGTTCTTGCTGAATTCAGGAACCCCGCTTCACTGATCACCAAGAACCGCTTGATTACGCGGGATCTGGACTGCCTCACGGAATTGGCCGACCATGAGGCAGTGTCCGCCTACATCTCCATCACCTCACTCGACCCAAAGCTGTGTGCCGCCATGGAACCGAGAACTTCCCGCCCTGAGGGGCGGCTGAAAGCGATTGAGACTTTGGCGAAGGCGGACATCCCAGTGGGCGTGCTTGTGGCGCCGGTGATTCCGGGACTGACGGACGAGGAGATTCCAGCTATTTTGAAGAGAGCAGCCGACCACGGCGCACAGTTCGCCGGCTACATCGCCTTGAGACTCCCTTATGCCGTGAAGGAACTCTTCGGAGGGTGGCTAGGTGAGTATTTCCCCAATAAGAAGAATAAAGTGTTCGGCAGGGTGAGGGACATGCGGGGAGGCGATCTGAATGATCCCACATTCGGCGAACGGATGCGGGGCGAGGGGAAATACGCGGAACAGATCGGGGACATGTTTAATATCACCCGCCGCGGGAACGGACTGAGATCGGGCGGCCCCATGCTGTCAACAGACGCGTTTGTGAGAAGGCACGGTGAACAACTGTCGCTGATTGAGTGACGCTTCCGTCCGTCGGATAAAGGGTATGGCGAAACGGGCAGGGACGGCTATATTCGCCGAAACTCAACCCTGAGCGAAAGTATGTCATCCGAAAAATTCATTCTGCTTGTGAATCCCCAAGGGGGGACGAAACGCGGTCCGGAGATCCTGAATGAGGTTCGGCCCATCTTTGAGGAGAACGGTGCCGAGCTTAATGTGATAGAGACTGAGTTTGCGGGACACGCCACCGAACTGGCCCGAGAGAGAGATCTTGACGGCGTCGCCGGACTGTGCCACATCGGCGGAGACGGGACGTTTCATGAAATCATCAACGGCCTGCTGGCACGCCCTGATGGGAAGCAAGTCCCCCTCGGCTATATCCCCGGCGGGACGGGAAACTCGTTCATGTATGATATGGACTGCCTCGATCCCGCTGAGGCAGCGGAACGAATCATCAATGGTCACACCATGCCAATCGACGCGGCAGAGGTGCAGATGCCCGATGAGAAAGTTTACTGTATGAATATCGTCGGCTGGGGGATGGTGACAGACATCAACAAGAGCGCGGAAAAAGTGCGGTGGCTCGGCGAGCAGAGATACAATGTTACGACTCTCCTCCAGGTGATGAAGCTTAAGCAGCGGTCAGCAAAGCTCGTGATAGACGGTGAAGAAAGCCAGGATGATTTTCTATTCACCATCGCCTGCAACACGAAGCACACCGGCCGCGGCATGAAGATGGCGCCAAAGTCTGAACTGAACGACGGCCTCATCGATTTGGTGCTCGTGAGAGACGCCGGCAGGCTTAAACTTTTGCAGATGTTTCCGAAGGTGTTTGACGGTTCACATATTGAGGATCCCATTGTGGAGTACCATCAGGTGAGGTCATTCTCCGTGACCCCAACGGAAGATGAAATCCTTAACCTTGATGGGGAACTGAAAGGGAGTACCCCCTTTTCGGTAACAGTTCTCCCCTCCTCTTTCTCGGTATTTGCCTGATGAAACTTTCCCGCACCGCCCTGTTCATTCTGCTGCTGGGGAACTCATTGTCAGCACAAAAGTGGGAAGCTGTGCTCGTTTCGGGGGACACGGCCCGGGGGCTCAACTTCACCGAACTGCAGGGAGAGGTGTTGCTGGCAACTCAGCTCGGGCGGCCTGCATCGGACATTCAAACTTTCGACATCGAAAAGATTGATGTACTGCGGTATGTGAAAGAGAAAAAGGTTCGGGCTCCGTTCAGGACACGTCTCGTAGGAATGGCCGGCGGATCGGTCATCGGCTATGGCGCGGGATATATGATGGGCAACATTATTCTCTGGTGGCTCTCCTATGAGGAGCTCGGTTCGCTGAAGCTGTTCGGACCGAGGCCAGAAGATATGAACAGCGGCGAACAGCTGATAGCAGACGTCGCCCTCAATATGGTCACCGTGATGGGATTGCTGAAAGGGTACGACTGGAGAATGGAAATCGTAGATGATTCGGCAATCTATCGGCTCCCCGCTCGGACTGGTGGCCGTAATGGCAGTGGTTGCCGGGGACATGATGGGCTCCGGCATTTTTTATACGCCGCAGGAGTTGGCTCCCATCGCGCAGGCGACTTGGCAGATCTACCTTTTCTGGGGGCTGTGCGGCATCATCACCCTCTGCGGCATTCTGACAGTAGGACAGCTCGGGGCGGGGATGCCCCGCTCCGGAGCCGATTACCACATCGTCCGGGAAGGATTCGGCGGGATGACCGGCTTCGTGAAGCTGTGGCAGAATGTGTGGGTCTCCGGTCCCGGCTCGGTTGCGGCGGTGGCTATTCTCTTTGGAAAGTTCTGCGCTGACCTGCTGGCGGGCTCAGTGGCACTGTCTCCGGTGGGATGGGGAATTCTTGCCATCATCGCGTTCACCCTGATTAACCTGTTTGGTGTTGAGTGGGGCGGTCGAACACAGATTGTCCTCACTGCAGTCAAGATTGTTGCCCTGCTCGCTCTTGTTGCCGGGAGTTTCCTGTTAGTTGAAGCGACCCCCAGAGAAGCCGCTGAGACCGTCAAGACGGGGAGCGAAGGGATATGGGGACTGTTCCGCCTCGTGGGGCTGGGAATCGGCGCTGTCCTGTTCACCTACGACGGCTGGGTAGACATCATGCACGCAGCGGGCGAAGTGAAGAACCCAAAGAGGAACCTCCCACTGGGGCTGACACTCGGCCTCGGCCTCATTATTGTGATCTATCTTCTCACCAATTGGGCCTATCTGCGGATAGTGCCGCTGGAGCAGATGGCCACAAGTGAATCGCTGGCGGCTGTGGTGGTTGCTGAGAAAACGTTCGGCAGCGCCGGTGGAAGATTCATCACACTCCTGATGATGTTCTCGATCCTCGGCGCGCTCGGCGGTCTTGTGATGACCTTCCCTCGCCTGCTGTTCGCCGCCGGGACGCAGTACAGACAAGAAGGAGCGGGTGGGGCCCTCAACGGACTGTTCCGGCTCCTTTCCAGTGTGTCACCAAGAACTCAAGTACCTGCGGGTGCAATCTGGGTGAGCTGTCTTACGGCAATCGTTGCGCTTCTGTTCTTTCAGTCGTTCAGCCGGATTGTCAATTTCTTCGTCGTTCCTAACCACTTGTTCAACATACTTCTTGTGGCGGCAGTGTTCAGGTTCGTCCGCCGCGGCGACGGGGAGCAGTACAAATCTTTCGGCTATCCTGTGGTGCCGATCATCTATATTGTGACCATCGCCGGTTTTCTTATCACCGCCCTCGTCTACCGCCCCGGCGATACTCTCATCGGCGTAGCGCTCACGGTCACCGGCATCCCTGCCTACCTCTGGCTGGAGAGGAGAAAAGGGTGAGTCTATTCGGTGTCACATCGGCGTACGGATTGCTTGAACGCGTCTTGATGCACCGCCCCGGAGAAGAGCTACTGAAGGTGACAGACGACACACTGACGGAGTTTCATTTCAGGCGGCCGGTGGATCGGGATCAGTTCGTGGCCGATTATGACGGCATGCTGGAACTGTTCCGGAACCACGGCGTGGAGGCGCTCATGTTGACAGAGATTTTGAAGAACGATGATGACGCCCTCAACACCATTCGCCACCGCCCGAACATGACCTACACCAGAGATCTGGCGGCTGTTTTCAAGAGCGGCGCCGTGCTCATGGGGCCTCATCTGAAGGGGCGGTGGGGCGATCAGTGGATCGTGGGACGGGCGCTGGAGAAGCTCGGCGTTCCGATTTTGGGGAGCATCGATCAGCCCGGTTTTCTGGAAGGGGGCGGCGTTACTCTTATTGGTGAAGAGATGGCGGCGGCATCACTTTGCGACAGGGCCAACGAAGCGGGGACACGGGCCCTGAGAGAATTGATCCTCGGGAAGGAGGTGAAACAGTTTCTGGAAGTGCCGCTCCCCCACGGCAACGTGCACATAGACGGGCTCTTTATGGTATTGGATGAAAAACTGTGCGTCATTTATGAGCCGATGTTTGATGTTTTCCCGTGCCGCCTCTACGAGGACGGGAGGTCAGGATTTCGGGATGTCATGTTCAGGGAACTGCTGGATGAGCTCGGCTTCACCTGCATCTCTGCCACGAAAGAGGAGAGGGACGCTGGTCTCTTAAATATAGTAATGACGCTGCGGTCACAGCGGGCCATCGGCTTTGCCGGTGCGTCAAGGATCGGGGGCGAGATGGCGAAGCACGGCATAACACTTGAGAGTTTTCCTGCAGATGAAATGTGGCAGGGCAACGGCGGCGCCCACTGCATGACTTGCCCCGTCCTGGTAAGCTGAGGCGGACTTTAGAGTACAGCGCCGAGGGCGTCGAACAGTCGGTCTATGTCATGGCTGTTGTTGTAGAGGTGTGGTGACACCCTCACCGAGTTCCCGCGGACACTGACAAACACATTCCGTTCGGCCAGTCTGCCAAGAAGTCCCGATGGGATGCCGTCCGGAAAGCGGATTCCCATGAGGTGGGGTGACCTCTCTTCCGGCGGAGAGACATTGAGTCCGAGGCTCTCGGCCCGTTCCCCGATCTCGCCGGTGAACTGAGCCAAAGTTTCCGAAATATTCTCCACACCCCACTGCAGAAGCTGTTCCAACGCCGCCATCGCCATGGGCATGAGGGCGAAATTGCTTCGTTCTCCCACATCGAATTTCCGCGCTCCGGGCTGGAACTCGTCCCGGTAGTTCACAAGGCCGGCAAAATCTTCACTGTTGGCGCGGTCGATCCAGTTGTGCTCCAAAGGTTCGCCGTCCTGCCACCGCGGCGCCACGTAGAGGAAACCTAGAGAGTAAGGTCCGAGAAGCCATTTGTAAGAAGGGGCAACGACAAAGTCGGGATCAACCTCAGAAACGGAAAACGGCATGGCACCGGCGGACTGAGCTAAGTCCAGAACGAAAGCTGCTTCGACCTCACGGCACCTTTTGCTCACCGCCTCCAGATTAATAATTGCCCCGTCCGTCCAGTGGCAGTTGGGGAGGGCGACGATGGCGGTACCTTCGTTAATTGATTCGAGAAGCGCCGAGGTGATTGATCCAGCAGCTGACCGCTCTACCACAACAAGACTGCCGCCAACCGCTTTCGCCTTTTCTGACCATCCGTAATAGTTGGAAGGGAACTGCTCCTCCATCACAACAACATTCTGACCGGTCTCCAGCGGCAGATTGCGGGCGGCGGTGGCGATGCCGTAACTGGCGGCGGGAATGATGGCGATGTCGTCCGGTGAGGCGCTGATGAGCTCAGCGAAGAGTGTTCGAGCCCGCTCCGACTCATCGAAAAAGTCGGGCGTTGTGATCGTCCACGGTCGGGATTTCCGCTCCATGCCGCGGCGCCCCGCTTCGGTGACGCTCTTCAGAGACGGCGAGATGTAGGCGCAGTTGAGATAGGCGATGTCGTCCGGAATATCGAAAAGGTGGCGTTGGTTGGGAATCAGCATGGGTACTCTGGGTGGGGGAGGAATCTTGTCGCCCTCACGACAAAGATGCAACGAGAAAGTAGTGTGCCTTGGTAATTTCCCGCCGCAGTGAGACAGACATGACAATTATGACATCCTATCAATGCACTTGGTGCGGCGAAGAAGCGCCTCAGGAGGGCGTCCTGACCACCTGCCACTGCGGAAGACCGCTGGCGGTGCTGTTCGATTGGGGTAGTGCCGCTCCCGATCGGAAGAGCATTATCGATGGAGACAATTCTCTCTGGCGTTATAGAGAAGTACTTCCTCCCATTGATGATCACCACATCGTCTCTCTCGGTGAAGGGTGGACGCCCACGACCGACGCAGTAGAGTACAACGGCGTCACCATCTATTTCAAAGATGAGGGTGTCAACCCCACCGGTTCGTTTAAGGACAGAGGAATGGCTATGGCAGTCTCTCACGCGAAAAAGAACGGCATCACAGAGCTGTGTCTCCCGTCAGCTGGGAACGCCGGCGTCAGCGCCGCCGCTTACTGTCAGCCCGCCGGAATCGAATGTCACGTCTTTCTTCCGGAAACTATCCCCGCTCCGTTCATTGAAGCGACTGAAAAGTCCGGTGCTGACCTTCGGTTGGGCGGGAAGACCATCGCTGAGGCGGCGGCCAAAATGCGTGAAGAGATGCGAGACGGATGGTTTGACCTCTCCACATTGAAGGAACCGTTCAGGGTGGAAGGGAAGAAGACGTTAGGCTACGAAATTGCCGAGCAGCTCGATTGGGCTTTGCCCGATGTGATTGTTTATCCCACTGGCGGCGGCACGGGCCTCATTGGGATGTGGAAAGCTTTTAACGAAATGACTAAACTTGGGTGGATTGAAGACGCCCCCCCGCGGATGGTGGTGGCCCAGTCCGACGGGTGTGCCCCCATCGTAAAAGCGTTTGCGGAAGGCTCGCAGGAACACGAACCGTGGGCAGACAGCCACACCGATGCCCTTGGGTTGAATGTTCCCGCACCGCTTGGTGGCGGATGGATTTTGAAGACTGTTCGCGAAAGTGGCGGCATGGCAGTGATGGTCGATGAAAAGGAAGTGATGGAAGCGACGGCGGAAGTGAATGATCTGTCGGGGACCGAGAGTTCCTGTGAAGCTGGCGTGTCGTGGCTTACATTCAAGACGCTGGTGGAGACAGGATGGATTAAGAAGGGAGAACGTGTGGTGATCCCCATCACCGGCGGGGCAGAAAGATATGTTTGACAGAGAGTGAGGTGAAGCAGTGAACAGTCAGGAAATACGCGAAAAACACAAGGCACACCTGTTCGAGGTGGTAAAGAATTATTACAAGGAACCGGTGGTGGTGACCGAAGCGAAGGGGACACGTGTATCGGACATGGACGGCAACTCCTATCTCGACTTTTTCGGTGGCATTCTCACTGTTTCCGTCGGTCACGCCAATGAAGAGGTAAACGCCGCCGTCACCGCGCAGGTGAACCGGTTGACGCACATCTCCTCGCTCTACCCCACCGTCCCGGTGGTGGAGCTGGCGGAGAGGTTGGCCGAAATCGCGCCGGGGAACCTGGAAAAAGTTTTCCTGAACGCGTCCGGCACGGAGGCCGACGAGACTGCCGTCATGATGGCTCAGCTCTACACGGGAAACTCAGAACTTGTGGCGCTGCGCCACGGCTATTCGGGGCGGTCTTTGCTGGCGCAATCGCTGACGGCCCAAGCGTCGTGGCGGGCCCTGCCGACGCAGGTGTCAGCGGTGAAACATGCGGTGGCGCCGTACTGCTATCGATGCCCACTGAAACTGACCTATCCGGAGTGCGGCGTCGCCTGCGCTGAGGATGTGGATGAACTGATCCGCACCACCACCACGGGGAAGGTGGCGGGAATCCTGGCTGAGCCGATCATGGGTGTCGGCGGTTTTATCACACCGCCGGACGAATACTTCAAGATGGTGGCCGAGATTGTCCGCAGTTACGGCGGCCTCTTTATCTCCGATGAGGTGCAGACAGGCTTCGGCAGGACCGGCACCATGTGGGGGATAGAACAGTACGGCGTGGATCCGGACATGATCACCGTCGCGAAGGGGATCGCCAACGGCATGCCCCTCGCTGCCGTGGTGACAACCAAAGAGATTGCGAGTACACTGACCAAAAACACCATCTCCACGTTCGGAGGAAATCCCGTCAGTTGCGCCGCCGCCAACGCCACCATAGACATCATCGAGCGGGACAGTTTGAAGGACAACTCAGCCGCCATGGGGGCGGTTCTCCGGGCGGGACTTGAGGAGCTTCAGGAGAAATATCCCAAGGTAATTGGCGAGGTGCGCGGGAAAGGACTCATGCAGGGGATTGAACTTGTGGTGGATGAGACCGCCGGCGACAGGACACCCAACACCGCCGCAGCAGATCAG
Source organism: Fidelibacterota bacterium REDSEA-S14_B6 (assembly GCA_001626655.1). GTDB lineage: Bacteria > Fidelibacterota > Marinisomatia > Marinisomatales > S15-B10 > S15-B10. Next base: position 11,825 of record LUOC01000086.1, read on the forward strand.
TTGATGGAAGAGACGAAAAAGCGCGGGCTCCTTCTCGGGCGGGGCGGCATCTACGGCAACGCTATGAGGATATCACCGCCGCTGGTCATCACCAAAGATGAAGTGGAAGAGGCGATGGGCATCATGGACGATGCATTCAAAGCGATGGAGGCATGAGATGAATTACGGTTACCAGAGAACTGTGGATATCAAGTTTGACGAGGTGGACTCGAAAGTCCGGGAGACGCTGATGGAGCAAGGGTTCGGCATCTTGACGGAGATCGATGTGAAGCAGGCGTTCAAGGAAAAACTGGACATCGATTTTCAGCGGTATCGAATCCTCGGCGCCTGCAATCCGCCCTTAGCCCATGAGGCACTCACCGCCGAACTGGAGGTAGGAATGCTGATGCCGTGCAACGTCGTCATCTGGGAGAACGGTGACGGCAGCGTCACTCTCTCCGCCGCAGATGCGGAGTCGCTCCTTTCGGTGGCAGACGCCGATCTCAACCACATTGCTGTTGATGCAAACCAACGCTTGAAAACAGCCATCGACGCGGTGTAAACTCCCGCCTGAAGCCATGCCGATGTTCGATTACAGATGTGACAGTTGCGGACACAAGTTCGAG
>LUOC01000087.1 GCA_001626655.1 Fidelibacterota bacterium REDSEA-S14_B6
CTCTACGGGCATCTCGGTGGTGAAGTTCTCGACAACCTCAAAGTTGGCCAAGAGATCGGGGCCGGCGAACAGTTTTGCACGGTTGGAAGGAGCGATGAGAACGGCGGCTGGCCGCCCCCTCTTCACTTCCAGATCATTACCGCCCTGCTCGGATGCGAAGGCGATTTTCCTGGCGTTGCCAAACCGTCCGAAAAGAGAATCTGGCTCAGCATTTCACCAGACCCCTCCGCCATGCTCGGCCTTGACGACGGGAAGGCGGCCGCGGAAGAGACATCGCCGGAGCGAATTCGAGAATCACGGCAGTCTCATCTCGGCCCCACGCTGAGCCTCTCTTACAGGAAGCCTCTCAAGATTGTCCGCGGATGGATGCAGTACCTCTACGATCACGAGGGGCGGCAGTATCTCGACGGTGTGAATAACGTGCCGCACGTTGGTCATTCCTGTCCCAAAGTGGTGGAGGCAATTCAGAAACAGTCTGCCGTTCTCAACACAAACACACGATACCTCCACGAGAATGTGACAAGACTGGCTGAGCGGATCACCGCCATCATGCCTGAGTCCCTGTCTGTCTGCTTCATCGTCAACAGCGGCAGCGAGGCCAACGATCTGGCCCTTCGTCTGGCGGCAGCTCATACCAGAGGAACGGACATTATCACCATCGAAGGGGCGTACCACGGTAACCTCTCATCACTTATCGACATCAGTCCCTACAAATTTGACGGACCGGGAGGATCGGGAATTCCTCCTAACGTTCAGATGGTTCCGATGCCCGACGGTTATCGAGGACAGCACAAATACGAATCGAAAGATGCCGGAAAACTGTATGCGGGAAGCGTGCAAGAAGCTATCAACACAATTCAGGACCGCGGCGGCAAGCTGTCAGCCTTCATCGCCGAGTCGATGATCAGCAGCGGTGGCCTTATCGTTTTTCCTGAGAACTACCTTGCTACTGCCTACGAACACATCCACAATGCAGGAGGTGTTGCCATCGCTGATGAAGTTGTAGTAGGCTTCGGCAGGACGGGGAGTCAATTCTGGGGCTTTGAGGCGCAGTCGGTGGTCCCCGATATCGTCACGCTGGGCAAGCCCATGGGGAATGGTCACCCCATCGCGGCGGTGGTGACAACGCCTGAGATCGCATCTTCATTCGATACTGGCATGGAATACTTTAACACCTACGGTGGCAACCCCGTCTCCTGCGCAGCAGCCCTGGCGGTCCTCGATGTTATGGAGGAGGAGAAGCTTCAACAACACGCCGCAGAGGTGGGGCACTATCTTGTTTCCCAACTCAAACAGCTTCAAGGCGATCATCCCCTCATCGGCGATGTACGGGGGAGCGGCTTCTTCATCGGTGTAGAATTGGTGAAGGATCGAGAAACTCTCGAACCGGCGCCTCAGCACACCGCTTATATCGCCGAAAGGGTGAAAGAGAAGGGAATCCTTATTTCAACTGACGGTGTTCTCGGGAACGTCCTGAAGATTCGTCCGCCCATGGTCTTTTCGCTGGAAAATGCCGAGTTTTTGGTAAGCACATTTGATGAAGTACTCAGCGAAACTTTTTGCCGGCAACTGCCGCCCCGGCAAGACTGAACATCCGTTTGGAGTTTCCTTTCTCTGGGCGGTGAGTTAACTTCGATATCCGACTACGAATCGAAACAGATAAAAACAGTAGGAGGCACTATGAGCCAACCTTTTACACTTCCTGCACTTCCCTTTGATGAAAACGCCCTTGCGCCGACCATCTCAGCTCAGACGGTGGGACTCCACCACGGAAAACATCACGCAGCCTATTTCAACATGCTGAACACACTTTCAGAGGGGACAGAGTTCGCCGACATGGCGCTAGAGGATGTGGTGACAGGCAGCTTCGGAAACGCTGAGATGCAGAAAATCTTCAACAACGCCGGTCAGGCGTGGAACCACATCCTTTACTGGAACCAGATGCAACCCGGCGGTGCCGACGCCCCATCAGGCGAACTGGCTTCCAAAATAAACGACGCCTTCGGCGGTCTCGACTCCTTCAAGGAACAGTTTACAGCGGCTGCGGTGGGCGTCTTCGGAAGTGGCTGGTGCTGGCTCGTTGAGGAAAACGGCGGCCTCACCATTATGGGCACGCCCAACGCCGAGAACCCCCTAGCCCACGGTAAACACGCCCTTCTCGGCATCGATGTGTGGGAACACGCCTACTACCTCGATTACCAGAACCTCAGGGCCGACTACGTGAAGGCCGTTCTGGACAATCTAATCAACTGGGATTTCGTCGCCGACAGGCTAAGCTTACGTTAAATCGAAGAATGGACGCCCCCGGTTTCGCCGGGGGTCTCTATTTCGGGGTGTCGGATGCTCCCGGAAGCCTCAGCTCTATGGAAGTCCCTTTCCCCACTTCAGATTCCTTGATGGCAATCTTACCGCCGAGAAAGTCTTCTACAATGCGCTGCACCATGCTGAGCCCAACGCCCCACCCCCGCTCCTTGGTCGTGTAGCCGGGGCGGAAGATGTTTTTCCAGTCCCGCCGTGAGATCCCTCTGCCGTTGTCTTTTACGATGATGGATACTTCCCCGCCGACCTTTTCTGCAGTAAGCACCACCTCTCCTCCAGCCCTATCGATAGAATCGATGGCGTTCTTAATGAGGTTTTCCAACGCCCATGTGAGCAGAGTCGGTGAAGACTCCGCCGTCTCGTCCCCGCTTTCCACGTGGAGAACAATTTCCTTCGAGTTGGCCGGGAGCCGTCTCTGGAAGTAGGTTTTCAGGTTTCCCAGCATTGGCCCCACCGCCACGGGCTCCATCTTTGGGACTGACCCCATCCGCGAGAAACGTTCACTGATCTCCTGAAGTCTCACCACATCGGCGTCCATATCAGCGGCGAGTGCGGTGGACTCTCCGGGATGATCCTTCAGCCGCTCCACCCACCCCATGAGGGAGGAGACTGGTGTCCCGAGCTGGTGGGCCGTCTCCCGGGCCATGCCGAACCAAATGTGCTGCTTCTCTGTCTTGCGAATAACCTGAAAGCCCGAAAAGCCAAAGAAAATGAACAGCGCCACCGCGCCAATCTCGATGTACGGAAGCATCCTGAGCCGCCTGATAAGTACTGAATCGCCGTAATGCAAGTGACCGAGCTGGAACTCCAGAGGCTCGCTTCCAGCCTCACCCTCCACTGTAACAGACAAGGGGATAGGTTCATTGTGTGAATCCATCTCAGCCATGAGCTGCCTCGCCAAGTCGATATCAACGTCCTGGTCATCGCCGACATTGCGCCAGTTCACCGGTGTACCATCGGCATCCGAGTGGATGATAGGGAACGTCACTTTCTGAATAATCTCACGGAAGACGAAATCGAGTTCATTATCGTCCGCGTCAGTCACCCCTTTTGCGATGAGCCGTGCGTATAGGGCAACTGTCTCACGGCTCTCACTTCGGAGGTCATCAATGATGGACTGCGTATAAATAAAAAGACCGGAAACCAGCAAGATACCCCCCACGAAGAGGGCCGCCTTGATATTTCCGGCCTGCCTGTAAATCCGCATAAAGTCCCTTGCAGGGAAATTAGCGCGGCGTGTTCAGATTATATAACCATTTTCCCGAAGGTAGCCGATGATGGCATCGACTTCTGCCTCAAGAGTTGACTGTGAAGTATCAACAGTCATTTCTGCATTTTCCGGCTCTTCGTAGGGATCGCTGATTCCGGTGAAGTTCTTGATCTCCCCAGCCCGAGCTTTCGCGTAGAGTCCCTTCACATCCCGCTCTTCGCACACCTCCAGAGGGCACTTCACAAACACCTCCACAAACCGGCCGATCTCACCTCTCGCGTACTGCCGCTCCGCGCGATAGGGAGAGATGAACGCGCAGACAGTGATGACGCCGTGCCTCACCAAGCGTTCAGCGATGAAAGTTACACGCTCGATATTCTTGTCGCGATCTTCCTTTGTGAACCCCAGATCGGGGGTAAGTTTTTCTCTCACAACATCCCCGTCGAGGCGTTGCACGCGATATCCCATCGACTCAAGCCGTTCACAGAGCGGGATTGAAATCGTGGTTTTCCCTGCGCCGGAAAGGCCCGTAAGCCAGACCGCCACTCCCTCTTGGTGATTGTTCCCCGGTGATAGAGTTTTGTCGCTAACCATTTTGATAATGTCTCCTTAAGACTGCTTCAACTTCCGATCGAGTAAACTCCTCAGGCAGAGGCTCTCCGGTCATAAGCATTTCGCGAACCTTGGAACCGCTCAGAAATATCTTCTCGTGATCCATCGCCCGCGATGTCTTTGTCGTCGCCATGGAGTGCGTCCGCTGACAGTAAAATGAATGTTCGAAGAAAAGCGGTTGAATCCCCAGCTCCTCAGTCGAAAACTGATCGAAGATGCGTTGGGCGTCATAAGTGCCGTAGTAATCACCCACACCGGCGTGATCCCGGCCGATGATGAAATGGGTACAGCCGTAATTCTTCCGTGTGATGGCGTGGAAGATCGCCTCCCTCGGCCCCGCATACCGCATAAACGCAGGATAGACAGAAAGGAAAGTGTGACGGTGAGGGTAGTAGTGATCGATGATCGCTTCGTAGCACTCCATCCTGATCTTGGCCGGAATGTCGTCCCCCTTCGTCTCCCCCACCACTGGATGGATCAGCAGACCGTCCACGAACTCCAGGGCGCATTTGGTAAGGTACTCATGGGCGCGATGAATGGGGTTTCTCGTCTGGAAACCGACGACCGTCTTCCACCCTTTTTCGTCAAACGTTTTTCTCAATTCGCTCGGAGACTGACGGTATTCACCAAACTGGAGATGATGAGGCAGCTGATACACCTCTATTTCCCCCTCCACGTACCAGTTTCCGAAATTCCGCAGCGCCGCCACACCGGGGTGAGCACTGTCAGTAGTCAGGAAAACTGCCTCCGCTTCCTTCTCTTTTGCTGCCTCAAATATGTCCGAAATTGTGATCTTTCCCAGCGTCCGCCCATCCTTGTCTTGCAAGAGTGCCACTTCCTCCGACCGCACTTTTTCCGCTTCGCTATGGTCGAGCGGAAGTACAACGGGCAGCGGCCAGACATGGCCGCTGGAAAGCCGCATGTCATCAAGCACGGACTGATAATCCTTCTGCCCCATGAATCCCCGGAGAGGACTCATGGCGCCGGTGGCGAGCATCTCGAGATCTGCTTCGCTCCTGCGTGAGAGCGTGATGGATGGAACATCCCCATCCATACGCTCAGGAGCGTCTGCGTGGAGGTCAACAAGTGTGTCACCGTGTGGCGTGTTCATTCCAAACTGTTCCTATGAAAGCGGCAAAATTACACTTGCGGGATCATCCGCCAATGCGCTGTTTTGACTTCATGAAACTGTTGGCGAATTCTTGCAGGTTTGATCTATGCAGAGCGGCAAGCACGGTGAGAGTCATCAGTAATCCGAGAAGCGATACAAACCGTGCCGTTCTATAGGTCGAATCATCCGCTGAAAACACGACTGTGTGATTCCCTCCGGGGACGGCGACGCCTCTCAGGACATGGTTCGTCCGATGAATCTCGGCTTCTGTTCCATCCACTGTAGCATTCCACCCCGGACCGTAGTAGTTCTCCGATAAAACCAGAAAACCTTCGCCGTCGGACTCCGTCTCCAGAGTTATTCTGTTCTCTGAGTACTCGGTCACTTCAACGGTGCCGACTGTGAGTCCGCTGATACCATCACGGCCCTGAACAACGGCTGTCCTCCTGGGATCAAAGTCAGGATTGAGGATCGCTTCCAGCGAAGAGGTCATATCTTCGGCCGGGAGAATGTTCTCCACAAACCACGCTTTTGGGAGTACAGAACTGTTCTCGTAAACGTTAGTGCTGCCCTGAAAGACTAGACGGTATCGATCGCCGGGCAAGGCGCGACCCGAGATTATATACTTGACATTCAGCATGTCCTGAACTGCCCCGCTGTTGAGTGCCTGAGCGTCAAGCAGGTCTTGATAACTCCGCAGCTTCACCGGCCGGTAACCGCCCACCGTGGCATGCCCGAAATAGGCATACCAGTTTGTGTTGAACTGTTCCAGCGGCATAATCCTGTGGAGGCCGCGATTCGAGTCCAAGAACTTCACAACCTCGGTCGACCGATATCCCGAGCGCGCCGCTCTTTCCGATCTGAGGTGAATGAATTCGCCGTTCACCAACCACAAATCGACAAGTGTCAGACCGACCAGAATGGCCCCCATCACAAATCCTGAAATCGTTTTCCTAAGGGCGAGCCAGATGGTCGCCAGCAGACCGAAAGATAACAACAGAGCCGATAACGCACCTCGCTTGAACTGATAATTCGCTTCCGGGCATTTTCGGAGAGACCGTTCTCAGCCACCTTAGTAAGATTGTGAAGCGTCACTGCCGCCAGCAGCGAGCAGGTGAACGGTAGCAGAACATAAATCATTGAAGGAATGCGGAATCGGCCGAACATCGGCGCAAGTTCAAAGAGCGGCCAGTAAAGAAAAGGGAAATGTTCACCAAAGCCGATGACGAGAACGATAACTGAAGCGACGGCGACCGAAATCTTGAAGCTGTCCGCTTTTCTGATCAGGAACCCGACAACGGCAAGGACCAATACAACCAGTCCCATGTAATGCGTGGACTGTGTGAAGGGCATCCAACCCCAGTATGCCTGCGACTTCAGATCTTGAGACGGAAAATTCTGAAGTCCATAAAAGTAAGGATAGAAGAGTGAGATAGTTTCACGAGGATGGAATGACCACTGTGTGGCGTAGTCCCAGCTTGTCCCCGCTCGGGCGTCTCCTTCAGTTTGGAGCGATGAAGCGGCGCCTCGGGTGGAGTGTCCCTGAAACTCATAGATCGGTATGTAAGGGTCAGCCACGAGGATTCCGCTAAGAAGAACTGCGCCTGTCAGCAACGCAAGCCTCCCGCCGCACACCCTCGCCGCGAATGTCGCGCTCTTCAGTCCCTTCCCCTCCTGCCACAGCCAGAAGAAGACGATGAGCATCCAAGTGTAGTAGACGATCTGTACATGCTTTGTCCAGAGTTGGAACGCCGTACAGACGGCAAGCCCCAGTGCGGCCCGAACGGTACGTTCCTCAATCACCTTTTCAGCGAACAGAATCACCAGCGGAATGAAAGCGATGGCATACATCTTGGCGGGGTGACCGGCATTGATGAGCCCGAACATATAGGGCGACAGAGAGAAGGCTAAGCTTCCGAAAAGTGACGGCACTTCCCCCAAGTCCCGCCTTCGGAGGTAGCAGTACATCCCAACGCCAGCAATGATGAAGTGGAGCCAGTACCGCATGCCCCAGTTGAAATCGAGTGCGTCGAACACTTTTCTCAGCGGATCAGCCGGTGCGTGGATGAATCCGCCGTAGGACGGCATCCCGCCGAAGAGATGAGGATACCACTGCGGCATATCGTCGTTGCTCGCCTCGTACTGCTCCACCCAACGATCCAGCGGCATGCGGTGAAACATATCCGCCGATTCGGGAATCTTGCCGTAGAGAATCATCTCCCTGAGAAAGACAAAACTGACCGCCGCCAATAGAAGGGGCGCTAACCATCGGTTCATCTTCATGCGAGCTCCCGCTCCACGTCGCTGATGGCGGCAAGCCACGCTTCGGGATTTCCACCCTCATCTGTGCGGTAGTATGAGATTCCGGACGAGTACATGTGGGTCAGGAACGGTTTCCCGTTGTGGAGGAACAGCTCAAAATCCGCCGCGAGACGCCAGAGGCCTCCTTCGCTTTTCTCTACTTCCGTTCCGTTCACCGTTTTAAAAACTGTCGACCGAACGTCCGATTCAACGGCCGCTTGTGAATATCTCCAGCCGGTGTCGGGAGAGGTTATTCCGGTAATCGACTCAAGCCACCGTGTGATACCGCGGACTAATCCGCCGCTTTCAAGGCGCTTCCGCGTCGCAAATCCGAAAAGCCGGACGATCTTCCGGATCAAGAAGTTCCACCCCCATCGGAGCGACGATGGGAAGGGATGCCATCCGCCGGTGACACCGTTGAACCATTCCGTCCTGCCGAAGAAAAACGCCACACTCGGCGAATCGTGAATCTTTCCCAGTTTCCACCTTGGGTATGGGGCCCCGACTGCGGCATTCCCAGACTGAATCTCAGCTTTACAGCAACTGTCCCAACCGTCTCGGAAGACGTGAACGTCTGGATCGATGACGAGAAGATACTCTGAGTCGACAAGCGGGAGAGCTTTGTCCAGAGCTGAAGCGTGGGCAATGGAACGCTGACTGCGTTGAGGATCGTGAGTCTGGACCTCGAGGGAGGGAACGTCGCTCAATGCACCGGCGAGATCCTCATCGGCGCCTGCTGTATTATCGATAATCAGGAATTTGATCTCGGCCGGATTCTGTGACTTCGCAATGAGATTTTCGGTAAGTCTTTTTAGGTGCTCAGACGAATACCAGCTTACTGAGACAACTGTAATGCCCCCTCCCCGAATCACGCCAAGGACTCCTCCTCGAGACTGCCCAACACAGTGGTGATTTCCGCCGCTTCTCCGCTCAGTTCATCATCACCCTCTGCTCCGCTCCGGTTCAAATTCGGGTCTATGAACGTCTCCAGAACTGACGTGTCCAGATCAGTTTCGAGAAACTGAAACAGTTTTCGGCAGACAGCTTCCGGCTCAGCCAGCAGAGTTTCGTAAGCGAAGTGAAAAGTCGGAATCGATCTTGGCGTCAGGAGGTCCAACGCTCTCTGATTGTAGGCGCACCACAGATTGAGGCCGACTTCGGTTGAAAGGCCATCGCGTTTGTGAAGGGAGCGGGCCACGGAAGAAGCGCTTCTTGAAGTAAAGACAATTCTTGTCTCGTTCAGCAGGGCCATGCTCTCCAATACGTCGAGCCAGCAATTCAGGGTGAGACAAACCCTCGGATCTTTCCACCCCCACTTCTCGGAGCCAGTTTCGCAGTCATCAATGAGCTTCGCCATCTTGCGGGCGAACTTTCCGGCGGTGACCTCTTGTGGGATTTCGGGATTAAAAGACTTCACTTTGTATCTTTCCGTCGCAAGAATGTTGTCGCTCAATCGCCTGAAGTCATAGTTTTCGTAAAACCCCTTCGGATTTTGCGGAAGCGGCTTTGGCCTGAAACTCTTGTCAGACCCCATGGAAATGCCGTTCAAGTGGAGTATCCCCGCTACTGCGGAGGTGCCGCTCCTGTGCATTCCAACAACGATGACGATCACGCGGCGCTCCTCTGCCTGAGAACATAGAGGGCGCCATTGGTGAAGACCTCGCGAAAACCGGGAAGCCAAGAGAGTGGATTCCGAAAAGTCGGCAGTCGGAAGCGGAACCTGTACGCGGGACGAAAAAAGTAGAGACCTCTTTTTTCCAGATCAAAGCCGGTACTACCGAATAGACGTTCCATCTTCCTGAGGGAGATCCGCGTCCGTTTGGTGGCAAGAAGGTATTCGATTCCGGAAGAAGGGTGCCCCATCAGCCGGAGGTACGGTGCGTAGAGACCGTTCGGCAGGAGGTGCAGGTAAGGAATCTTGCAAAGGGGATTCTTGACCGTCTGCTGGTGGCCGGCGAACGGACAGTAGCGAGGGGGAAATGAGATAAACAGTTTGCCGTCTGCGGAAAGAAGTGATAGCATGTTCCTGAGCGCGGCAGGTTTGTCATCAATATGTTCGATTACATCACGAATGACAACGACATCAAATGTGCCCGAGAGAGCGTCGTGGTAGGAAGAAGGATCGCAGATGTCGCCGGCCACGAGCCGGATCCCCGAAGTGTCGTTAAGCATTTGCGAATGGGCGAAGCGCAAGGGCGACAACTCGATGCCAGTGCATGACGCTCCACGGGAGTGGAAGAACTGAAGAAGTCCTGCCTCCGCCGGCCCCACTTCCAAAACACTCTTGCCCGCAAAATCGTCAATCTCGAGGAAATCTGCGAGAAAGTGTTCGCCATACCACGACTGTTCTCGAAAAGCTCGCATGCTCCGTCCGTCGATCTCTTCCGCTGATTTTGGAACGGCCCTCCCTTCCTCTCTTTTGAGAACGGTCAGGTGTGACATTTGAGCTGAGTCATCCATGGGTCAGTAATACCGCTTTCGGAATCCGGTCCATTCGTCGCGACCGAAGATAAATCGTCGGGTGTACGCAAGGATAAAGCCGGTGCCGTAACCGAACAGTTGCACGGGGATCACGACGAGTAATACGAAAAATGCTTTCGGACTCTTCAGCTTCCACGCCCCCACGCCGGAGACGAACATTAGAAAGCCGAGGCCGAGCTCAAAGAAAGAGCCGTATTCGATCGGATCGATGAGAAAACCCACAGTAATCACCAAGGCAGTGACGGTCACGATCGCCGGTGCGAAATGGAGCGGTTCAAGCATCGATCGATCGATCTTACCGAGGTTTATCCTTGCCACCCCCCAATTGAACACCTGCCTGAAGAAACGGAAGAGTGATGTCCGGCGTCTGTGATAAACGACCGCCTCCTTAAGATTGACAACCTTGGCGCCGCTCTGGTGAATCCGATTGCTCAGCTCGATATCCTGCCCATGTCTGAGCGAGCCGAAACCCCCCACTTGATCGTACAGAGCGTGCGTCATTCCCATGTTGTGGCTCCGGGGATAGAACTTCGCCAGCGGCCTGGCGCTGTGGCCTCGGAAACCGCCAGTGGTGAGGAACGAAGTCATGCTGAAATCGATGGCCCGCTGCATCAGGCTGAAACCGTCCCTGGACGCGTCCGGGCCGCCGAAAGCGTCAAACCGTTCATTCTGGAAAGCGGAAGCGATCGTCTCCAGCCAGCGAGGATCGGCTTCGCAGTCTGAATCGATGAATGTAAGAAGTTCTCCCGAGGCCGCCTCAATACCGCAGTTTCGAGCGGCGCCGGGACCAGAATTCTCCTGTTCAAGACATTTAATGTTTAAGTTGAGCCTATTCTGTTTATCTTTAATTATATCAACAGTAGCATCCGTTGAGCCATCGTCCACAATGATCATTTCGAAGCGGTCAGGACTGATAGTCTGCATCGCCATTGATTCGATGAGATGACCTATCTCATCAGCACGGTTATAAGCGGGGGTGATGACGCTGATGAACAGACCGTTGCTTGGATTGGGCGAGGAGATGGCGACAGCGCCTCAGGAAGATGAACTGTCGTACAGGACGACCTCCCGAGCGGTCTCTCCAGTCCTGTATGTGGATTGGGCAATCATTTCGCCCAACAGACCGATGGAAATAAACTGCACCCCGAGAATCACGAGCATCACCCCGAACACAAGGAGGGCAATGTGATTTGAGAACGGCTCACCAAGGCCGTACTTCAGATAGAGCACACGGAGTTCCACTCCAATCCCGATAAGGAGGCTGACGAGACCAAACAGCCCGAAAAGGTGTAGAGGCCTTCGCGTATACCGACTGAGGAACAGTACAGTCAGGAGATCGAATAACCCCCGGAAATATCGTTCCTTTCCAAACTTGCTTTCGCCGAACTTCCGGGGACGATGATTGACCGCCAGCTCCGTCACGCGGAAACCTTTCTTTCCGGCGAGAACAGGGATATAACGGTGCATCCCGCCGTAAAGGTCCAGCGACTTGACGACACTATTCCTGTAGCCTTTCAGTCCGCAGTTGAAATCGTGAATCCGAATTCCTGTCAGCAGGCGCGTGACGAGATTAAAGAACTTTGACGGCAGTCTCTTAGAGAGAGGGTCGCGGCGTTCCTTCTTCCAGCCTGAGACAAGATCAAATCCTTCCTCAAGTTTTTCCACCAGCCGCGGTATCTCCTGTGGATCGTCCTGAAGATCCGAATCGAGCGTTACGACGAATTCGGAATCAGCGTACTTGAATCCTTCAGAGAGGGCCGCCGACTTTCCGTAATTCCGGAGGAACCGGATCAGCCGAACTGTGCCGTCATTTCGGCTACGCTGGCGCAACTGTTCGAATGTTCCGTCGCTACTGCCGTCATCAACGCAGACGATTTCGTAATTATATCCCTCCACCGCCGAATGGATTTCGTCCAACAAGAGAGGAATCGATTCCCTCTCGTTGAATACAGGAATGACAATTGAGAGGCTAGGTTTATCAGCCAAGTAGAGTTACTCTTTTAGTTTCTCTTTGAGACGAACGTTGTCCGCATCGAACTCAAGCGCTTTCCTGTAATAGATACGGGCATCCTCCGGCCGTTCCACTTTGATAAGAACATCGCCGAGATGTTCGAGAACAACGGGGTTTTCACCGTTGCGCGCTATAGATTGCTCAATGTAAACGAGCGCTTTCGTGAAGCTGTTGAGCTTATAGTAGATCCATCCGATAGTGTCGAGATATGCCGGATTCTCCGGCTCGAGGTTAACCGCTTTTTGTGCCATATCGAGAGCGATAGACAATTTGATCCCTCGCTCGGCGAGTGTATAGCTGTAGTTATTGAGGGCCTGCCCGTCATTCTGATCAGAGGAGATCAGCTCTTCGTACATTTCGTCGGACGAAGTCCACTCTTCGAGGTAGTTAAACACGGTCGCCAGGAGGTGTTTGGTGGAGCGTGAACCTGGATCGATGGTGAGGGCGGCACGAAGGCTCTTCTTGGCAAGCTCGTACTTCTTCTCCATGCTATACGTGCTTCCGAGGAGATAGTTGATGCCAAAGTTTTGTGGGAACTTGTCCCTCGCTTTCAGAAGGATCGCGATCGCGTCGAGCGGTGCGTCCAGATTGATGTAAGCGACGGCGAGATTTGTGTAGCCGGAGACTTCGTCCGGGAAGAGTTCAACCTGCTCCGTTGCGAGTTGAGCGAGCCGGGAGTAATCGCTCTTGTCAATAGCGATTCGCCCGAGATAGTAGAGTATCCCCGGTGTACGTGTCCCCCCTTCATACAGCAGTGAAAAGAGCGAGTCAGCGGACTCCGTTTCGTTGTTCTCGAAGAACAGAATGGCGAGACGCTCCTGTACGGCGGGATCATCACTCGTCAGCGAGGACAAACGGTTCAAACCGTTCACCGCCTGATCGAACCGTTCAAGCATCACGGCCAGTTCGCTGTACGCTTTCCAGTACTGAATATTCTCCGGCCTCTCAGTTGTCAGTATCGAGTAGGCCTGCCAGGCGAATTCGTAATCTTTTCGCTGCCGCGCGATCTCGGCAGCCCGCATTAATGCCTGGAGCTCTGAATTGTTCTTCTGGTAGACAGACCACAGTTTCTCCTGAGCCCCTTCAAGGTCACCCTTTCTCGACAAAATCTCTCCCACGATATAACCGTACTGCCGCTGCCCGGGGTTATCTTCTTCGAGAATCCGGTATTGCTCCAGCCCTTTGTCGATCTGATTTCGCATGAGGTACTCAGTGCTTCCAGCAGTGATTCTTCGGCTCGATCCAGTTTCCGCAACCGAACATAGACTTCCGCCAACGAGGTGTGAATACTTGAAGAGCCGGGATCGTAACGGAGGGCGTCCTGAAATTCGATCACGGCCATGGGCAGGTTTCCCTGAGAGAGGAACATTTCACCGTCCATGAAATGCTGAAGCGCTTTTGTGTTGACCTCCTCAACCTCCTCATCGTGAGAGATGGCAACATCCTGTGCTGGTTCCGCGGCCGGCTTGACGGAACAAGCGGTAAGACTGAGGGCCGTTCCCACGCTCAGCACATAGAGGGCGGTTCTATCTGGGAAGAGATACATTTTCACACTTTCCGACGAGAAAAATTTATCCTATGCCTGTTCACAAGACAACGTCAATTTGTGGCGTCAGAATGCCCCTTGGCATCCCCGACGTCGTTCCCGCCCTGACGTTTTATAC
>LUOC01000088.1 GCA_001626655.1 Fidelibacterota bacterium REDSEA-S14_B6
CCTTTGCGGGGCGGCACCTGCTGAACGGGGCGATTACCGTGGCGATCATCGCGCTGGCCACGTTGGCAGCGCAGGGGTCCATGCATATGCCAACCGCAACTCTGGTCATCATAGGGCTCTCACTGCTTCTTGGATACCTCTTTGTCATTCCCGTCGGCGGGGCCGATATGCCGGTCGTGATATCTCTCCTGAATTCATTTTCCGGTCTCGCCGCTGCGACTACCGGTTTTGTACTGGTGAACAATTCACTCATCATCAGCGGTTCTCTCGTGGGGGCCAGCGGCATCATCCTGACGAACATCATGTGCAAGGGGATGAACAGGACTATCTGGAACGTCCTGTTTGCTGCCGTGGGTAGCGATGACAGCGGCAGCGCCGTGGCCGAGGCCGATGCTTCTCGGGCAGTGAAATCGTATGAGCCGGAAGATACGGTCGTGATTTTCGAGAATGCCCGTCAGGTGATCATCGTCCCCGGTTACGGGATGGCGGTCGCACAGGCACAGCAGATGGTGGCTGAACTTGAAAAGGTTCTTGAGGCGAAAGGGGTGAAAGTAAAATACGCCATCCATCCCGTTGCCGGTCGGATGCCGGGGCATATGAATGTACTCCTCGCCGAAGCAAACGTCCCCTACGATAAACTGTTTGATCTGGATGACATCAACCCCGACTTTGAGGAGACGGAGGTAGCGCTCATTATCGGCGCCAACGACGTGGTCAATCCCGCGGCCCGCCACGATACCTCGAGCCCACTCTTCGGCATGCCAATCCTTGATGTGGATAAGGCACAGACCGTCTTCGTTCTGAAGCGGAGCATGAATCCCGGTTTTGCCGGCGTGGAGAACGAACTGTTCTTCAACGATAACACGATCATGCTCTTCGGCGACGCCAAAGATACTGTCTCAAAGCTCGTCAGCGAACTGAAGTAAAGTTTTGTTAGACCGCTACAGTTTCCAGTCCACTGGACGTTGGTCATTTGGTAAGATATCACTGATCTGATGGAAGTATTCGAAATCGAGAGCGAACGATACACGGGAAATATCAAAGTCCCAGAACAGTCCCCCCTTGAGGTAGGATGTTTTCCGCGTGTCGTTGAGGTAGTCGGACATATCGTAAGAGAGTGCCACCTCCGAAGTGAGATTGGTCGCGGGCTGATCGATCAGAAATGCACCCAACCCCTGATTATAGTGATACCGAATGTTGAGGTCAGATGCGGAACTTCGCCTCAGAGAAGTGATAGTGAACCGGTAAAGCCTTGGGAACGATTCGTACTTGTTGCTCGATTTGTACCGCGCTATGGCAAGTGTGTTGTCAGGAATGAAGAGTCCGAGCAGGCGGAGATCGTGAAACGTGTTCCCTTTGATCCTCTTCATGCGGTAGAAACCGAGGCCACCCCATTTGTTCAATTCGCCGACGCCGCCTCTGGCGTATTGGGTCCAGGCTGGCGGCGCTTCTTGCTGGGAAGATACAAGGGAAGAAGAAATCAGGATGAAGGCGAGAGCCCGCACGTCAGCTCTTGATTCGGTATCCCTTGTGAAAAAGTCCGACACCGATGGCGGTGAAGACGATTGTCATGATAAAGGCGACGGAGAATGAGATAAAGAAAGGGGTGTCGCCAACGTTGAGAACGGCGTACCGCAGTCCGTTGATCACGTAGTAGATCGGGTTTGCCAGAGAAACGGTGCGCCAGAATCCCGGAAGCATGTTTATGGAATAGAAGACTCCCCCGAGGAAGATGAGCGGCGTGATGAAGAAGTTTACCATAGTGGCGATATTGTCCCAGCTTTCGGCGAGGATACCGAGGATCAGCCCGGCGCTGGAGAAAGCCCAGGAGACGATGAGCAGGAACAGTAGCACGGTCAATGGATGCTCCACCGGCATACCGACAATGGCAATCCCGAGCAGGAGAACGAGAAGGCCGTTAATAAAACCCCGAACCGCCCCCCCAATGATGAAGGAGAGGGACAGCTCCACATTGCTCATGGGGGTAATCAGCATATCCTGCATCTGCTGGAGCAGTTTCATCTGTAGAATGCTCGAGGCTGTGTTGTTGTAGGCGTTGGTGATGACATTCATCATGATGAGTCCCGGAAGGATATAGACGGTGTAACTGACGCCGTCGATGGCTGTGATTCGACGCTGGAGTGTAAGCCCGAAAATAATGATGTACAGCCCCGATGTAATAAGGCCCGGAATCACCGTCTGGCGGTAGACGGCGAAAAATCTGGTGATCTCCCGCATTGTTAAAGTTTTAAAGCCGATCCAGTTCATTCGAAAGTTCTGGGTGTTAATGTGTTCGTGTGCTTAAGTGCATTGGTGTTTGAGTGCTCGAGTGAAATCGTTCGAAAACAGGGAGCGATCGCCGTTACTATGCTTGAGCTATTCAACTTGAACACTTTCGCACGTCAGAACGTGAACACTTCGCCACCCGAACACTATAGTAGGACACTTATTCATTGATCGCCCGCCCGGTGAGTGAGACGAACACATCTTCCAAACTCGACTTGGTGATCTTCACTTCATGGATGTGGCAGCCGTTCCGGCTCACCAGTTCAACCACATGGGGGAGCTCCTTTTCAGGATCGTCTACGGAGAAGATGAGCTTGCCGTCTCCTTCGCCCGGTTCATAGGCAAATGAAAGACCGTCGAGCCGTCTGCCATCGCGCTCCTGCCACCCCGTCAGACGAACCTCAATGCTCCCTTTGCCGAGAGAACGGATCAGTTCGTCAGGGCCCCCCTCAGTGACTATCCTGCCGTCATTGATGATCGACACGCGCTCACACAGTTTTTCCGCTTCTTCGATATAGTGGGTGGTGAGCAGAATCGTCTTCCCCTTCCCGTGGAGTTCGTTGAGGTATTCCCAGAGCATGCGGCGGAGTTCCACGTCGACACCGGCGGTAGGTTCATCGAGGATCAGAATGTCCGGATCATTTACCAGCGATTTGGCAATCATGAACCGCCGCTTCATCCCGCCGGAGAGGAAGCGGATCTTCTCCTCCCGTTTTTCGTAAAGGCCGAGCTTCTTCATCACCTCTTCAACCCGGGGCAACGCGTCCTTCTTTGGAATCCCGTAGTAGCCTGCCTGAAAGATGAGGAGCTTTTCGATGGAGAAAAACCAGTCGGAGGTGAACTCCTGTGGCGACACACCGATCCTTGAGCGGGTAAAGCGGTAGTCGGTGATGATGTCCTTACCGAAGACAGAGACGGAGCCGGACTCCAGCTTCACCAGTCCTGTGATGATCCCGATGGTAGTTGTCTTGCCGGCGCCGTTGGGGCCTAACAGCCCATAGAATTCCCCCGGTTTGATTGTGAGGTCAATGCCGCAGAGGGCCGCCGTATCATCGTAAGATTTGTGGAGGTTTCTGATTTCAATGGCGGCGGGCACGGCCAGAATTTACATTCTGTCGGGTTGAAGGGTAGGGAGAGATATTACGGCAAATAGGCCGCCCCGAACACTCCAGCCGAATCGCCCATGGTGTTTTGCACGATCGGTGTGGTAATGTTGTCATCGAAGCAGTACCGCTGAACGTACTCCGGCCCCTCGCTGTAGAGGAAATCGACCTTCGACACACCGCCGCCGAGCACGATAATGTCCGGATCGAGAATATTGACAATGTTGGAGATTGCCATGCCGAAGTTTGAAAGGAACCCCTCTTTCCATTCCGCGGGAGGGTCTTCGGCGATATCAGTGACGCGTCCCGATTCTCCAGTCAGATCACGGTATTGCTGTTCCAGGGCAGGGCCGCAGAGGTACTGCTCTACGCATCCCTCTTTCCCGCAGTAGCACGGCCGTCCGCCGGGGTGGAGGAGCGAATGTCCCCATTCACCGGCAATGTGCTGGCGGCCGTGATAGGCGTGACCGTCTATACAGATGCCGCCGCCAACGCCCGTTCCCAAGATGACGCCGAATAGAACCTTCGAACCTTTCCCTACGCCCAGTGACGCCTCGGCCTGGGCGAAACAGTTGGCGTCGTTATCGAGCATCGGCGGGACGCCGAAGATGGATTCAATATCGTCCTTTAGCGGTTCACCCACCAGAGCCTGAGTGTTGCCGTGCTTCATCCTGTCCCCTTGAGCGTTCAGCGGTCCGGGAACGCAGACGCCGAAAAGGAAACCTTCGTCAAGGTGGCTTCCGAGCTTCCCGTGAAGGAGAGCTATCTGGCTCAAGATATGGTCGTAGCCGTTCTCCCGCTCAGTCGGGACACGCTCCCGAAGGAGTACGTTTCCGTCACCATCGAGCACTACGCCTTCGATCTTGGTGCCGCCTATGTCTATTCCAACTCGCCGCATGAAGAGGCGAAAGGTACTTTTGGCGTGTCGCTTTTCCAACGGTAGGTAAATTGGGGCTGCTGATTATTGCGAATTGATGAGTGTAATACTGATCACCGGTTGCTCAAGTGGATTCGGCATGCTGTCGGCTGCACGCCTTGCGGCGGCGGGGTACACAGTCTATGCCTCCATGCGGGATCTGACAAAAAAGGAAGAACTTCTTGCGGAAGTGAGCAGTCGCGGTGGTGAGGTGCAGACTGTTCGCCTCGATGTGAACGACCCCACTTCCGTCGCCGATGCTCTACAGTTTGTCAGTTCAGAAGAGGGCCGTCTTGATGTCCTTGTCAACAACGCCGGCTACGGCCTCGGCGGTTTTTTCGAGGACGTGTCCGACAGTGAGTTCCGGGCCCAGATGGAGACGAACTTCTTCGGCCTGCTGACGGTCACGCGGGAGGCGCTCCCGCTCATGCGGAAAACCGCTTCACAACACGGTAGAGCAAAGATCATCAACATCTCCAGCGTGCAGGGGCGAGCGCCCATTCCGGGCCTTGGTGCCTACGCCACTTCGAAGTGGGCGGTGGAGGGGTTCAGTGAGGCGCTCTATCATGAACTGGCCCCTCTCGGGATTGACGTCGTCATCGTGGAGCCGGGGAGTTACCGAACGGAAATCTTCACGACCAACGCCCACGTGGCAGAGAAGGCGGGGGACGAGGCGAGTCCCTATGCACGATTTTCCGAGGCGTTCAAGCGGAAGATAGAGAGCATGACGGACGGCGGCAAAGTCGGAATGGGGGACGATCCTGAGGTTGTCGCCAGACTGATTGAAAGAATCGTCGAGTCAAAATCGCGAAAGCTGCGCTATGTAGTGGGCAGACAGGCGAAACTGAGAATACTGATGCGGGCGCTCCTTCCCACGAGACGGTACACGAAAGTCTTAAGAAAGGCGCTGTTCGGAAGCGCCACGGCTGAAGCTTAGTCTTCGGCTTGCTTGCGCTTCTCGTCAGCCCGGAAACCGAGATGGCGTTCGAAGGGTGAAGGGAAGTCAAATCCTTCACGGTTCGGGAAGTGGACAAGGCTCGCCACGTTCCGCCACGGAATGTATACCGAAGCGTTGTGCTGTTCTCGCGTCACCTCATCAGGCGGGAGCGGTTTGCCCATCTCATCTTCTGAGATGACCACCTCAAAGTTCGGATGCTCCAACCAGACGCCGAATTCATCATACCCCACAACGCGAGCGTAAAACTGGTCTATCCCTATGCCGACTCGCTCAAAGGGAGCCACATCGTTCAGCACGACAAGCACCACATCGTTGACTGTATTTTCGATCTTCATCATATCCATGGCGCTGTTAACTCCTTAAGGTGATGCTGTCAAAGTAAGGCAGAGATGGGAAAGGGGCAACGGGCAAGCGTATAACCCTCTCCATGGCTACATAATCATAAAAAAGATTCTCTCCCCACTGCCAAACCTCGGATTGACTATATTGTTGAACTTCGAACCGAAGGTGTATGAGAGACTGAGGAATCCGAAGTACGAGAATTGCGTTTCTAATTCCTGACGCCGGAGAAGCACATCTTCAATGGGGGCGTCCTTGTTCGGGATGCTGAGCTGATCGTGAATGGCTGATACATTTCCATGGATGCGTACCTGAAACCCCCTCAAGAGGCGGAGATTCAGTCCCGTGTTGAAGGAGACGTTATTCTTGGAAAGATCGTGGAGGTAGGAAGAGCCGGAAAGCGTGGCATCAACTGAGCCCCATGGCTGTGTAAGATCGACGGAGACGCGGGCCGCCTGCTGGAAGAGAGCCTCTTTCATCTTGAAGTAGATGGTCTCGTGGGTGTAGTCGCGATTGTCGTAACCGACGCCGTACTCGAACCGAAGCTGGCGGTGGTTCGATTCAGCATAGGGGAAGTAGTTGTATTCAATCTTGGGTGTGATGGCCAGCTTGGAGTCGATATTGTTGAACGTGGAGGAGGAGAGTGAAATCCACGCCCCCGCCCGTGGTCTGATCGGTCACCAGCAGATGAAAATCGGCGTCCTCCCGGTTGCGGACATGATTCACGTAGGACACCTCCCGGCGGATGTAATCTTGGTCACATCTTCGGCAGTCGGTGAACAGGTTGAGTGTCTGGGCCGAGAGGGGGATCAACAGAAGATTAATGATTATGATGAAGCGTCTCACTTTTTACCTCCGTTTGGTATTGACCTTGAACGGTGGACAGTTGCAATTGTTTCAAAATCTGAATGTGAGCATGATTCCGGGCGTCGCGCCGTCGGGCTCGCGCCACATTCTTTCATGCATCACCGAGCCGATGACCGCGCCTAACAGAGCGCCTGCCACCACGTCGCCGAAATAGTGGTTCCCCACATAGATCTGGCTCCACGCTGAGAGAGCGACATAGCTCCAGTAGAGGGGAGCGCGTTCTTCAAAAGATCGAGATGCCGCCGTCGCCCACGCCGCCGAGGCGGCCACATGCCCGGACGGAAAGGGCTTGTAGCGCCGGTCGGGGCGTTCCCGCCGGACGGTATACTTTGCCATGCCCGTCACTGCATACGTGGTCAGCAGACTGAACGCTGCGATCTGATAAGGGTCGTACCGTTCTGTAGCGCTGTTTGACTGCCACTCACGTAATATCCATCCCCACTCCACCGCCGGAGTCGCAAGAGCAATCGCTTCCACCGAAATATCCAGAAGAGGATGTCGATTGCCCCCTTCAAGTGATGAGGAGATTCTTCGATCCAGATCGATGAGGGAGTTGGGTGTGGCGGGAGAGAGAAGGAGAAAGAGTGCCAGCGGGCGGATCACCGATCCACCATCTCGAGAAACTCAGATTCCGTGAGGATGGGGATGCCGAGCTGTTCGGCCTTCTCTCTTTTCGAGCCGGTGCCGGCGCCTGCCACCACGTAGTTCGTCTTTCCGCTCACCGAAGTTGCGGCCCTGCCACCGAGCCTCTCCACCATCGCCTTCGCTTCGCTCCGAGTGAACTTCTCCAGTGAGCCGGTAAAGACAAAACTCTTCCCACCCAGCGGCGACAACGAGGGACGACTAGACGGACTCTCCAGCTTAACGCCGCCCTCGAGGCACCTTTGAATTATCTCCCTGTTAGATTCGCCGGCGAAAAAGGCGACGATGGATGCAGCCACGATGGGGCCCACTTCGTCGATCGCCTCGAGTTCTTCCACCGAAGCGGTCATAAGGGAATCGAGATCGCCGAAATGAGAGGCCAGGACTTGAGCAAGGTGCTCTCCCACATTACGAATGCCGAGGCCGTAGATAAATCGCCAGAGCACCGTAGTCTTAGCGGTCTCGATGGCGGCCATCAGGTTTTCAGCTGATTTTTCCGCCATCCGTTCGAGGTTGGTCACCTCTTCGGTTTTGAGTGTGAAAATGCCTGAAAAGTCCCGGAGCAGTCCAGTCTCCACCATCTGGTCGATCAGTTTTGTGCCGAAGCCGTCCACGTCCATGGCGCGCTTGGAGACAAAATGTTCGATACGCCCCTTCACCTGCGCCGGACAGGCCACGTTCTGACACCGCGCCACGGCTTCTCCTTCAGGTGTTACAACGTCGCTGCCGCACTCTGGACACCGATCTGGGAGCTTGTACGGCGCGGTCTTTTTTGGCCGCTTCTCCATGATCACCTTCACCACTTCCGGAATCACATCTCCCGCCCGCTGTATCAGCACCGTGTCTCCGATGCGGACATCCTTCCGATCGATCTCGTCCTGATTGTGGAGCGTCGCGTTGGATACCATGACGCCGCCCACAGAAACCGGTTCCAGCTTCGCAACCGGCGTGACGGCGCCGGTTCTCCCCAGCGAGGGGAGAATGTCCACCACAACAGTTGTCTCCTGCTGCGCCTTGAACTTTCCGGCGATGGCCCAGCGGGGCGAACGGCTCCGGACGCCGAGAGCAATTCTCTGTGACAAACTGTTCACTTTGATCACCACGCCGTCAATCTCGTAAGGGAGCGTCCCCCGTTTCTCCTCCCATTGATGAGAGAAGCGGACAGTTGCTTCTATGCCGCGGCACTGTTCGGTGTGGGGATTCACAGGGAAGCCCCATTCTTTCAACTTCTCCAGCGTTTCGGAGTGAAGAGGCTCAGCGGCCCCCGCCACCTCATAGGCAAAAAAACGAAGCGGCCGTGTGGCCGTTACAGATGAATCGAGTTGACGGAGACTACCGGCGGCGGCGTTTCGGGGGTTTGCGAACGGGGGCTCTTCCCTTTCTAGCCGCTGTTCATTCAGAAGGACAAACCCCTGTTTGTCCATGAACACTTCGCCGCGAACCTCAACCGATGCCGGCGTCCGCTCGCCGTTCATCAGCCTCAGTGGAATGGCTCTCACTGTCCTGAGGTTTTGTGTAATATCTTCGCCAGTGAAGCCGTCGCCTCGAGTGGCGCCGCTGACGAGAATACCGTCTTCATAGATCAGTTCAACGGCAAGGCCGTCTAGTTTCAGTTCAGCGATGTAGGTGACATACTCATCGGTGTCGAGCCTTTTTTTCACTCTCTCATCGAAGGCGAGCAGTTCGTCATCGTCCATGGCGTTCTCGAGGCTCAGCATAGGGGAGCGATGTTCTACGGTGCCGAACGCCTCAAGGGGCGGCGCCCCTATGCGCTGGGTGGGAGAGTCGGGCGTCACAAGATCGGGATGCTTTTCCTCCAATTTCTGGAGATCACGCAGGAGTGTGTCATACTCCGCATCCGACACTTCGGGATCGTCCAAGACGTAGTAGCGGTAGTTGTGATGATCAATCTGGCGGCGCAATTGACCTATCTGTTTCTGTGGATTTGTCACAAGAATTCTCCCACACTCAAATTCCCGCTCTCTCGCCGCGCGACGGAATCGTGCGCGACAGCTTCTTCAGTCATCGTCAGATTCCTTTGGTTGATCCCTGACCCTGCCCTCTTGGAGGATCTCCTTTGCTGTGAGCTCGGACTTTAGTATTCCGCAGGCATGTTCGACAGGATCGTCCGGTACAGTCACGGTCACGATCTTGTCATCGGGACTGAGAATCTTAACAGAAGAACTTTCCGACGCGCCCTTTCTCATCGCGGCATAATACTTTCGTAATACTTGACGGGATCGATGGGCCGGAGGATCATGGGGGCGAGTTTTCCGTTCTCGTCAATGGGGGTGGCGTGACTGCCTGCATTTTTCAGGATAGCGACGAAAAAATAGGTGATCTCCTCTCCGGGGTGGGTGGCGGGATCGTACTTGAATCTGTAACGGCCACGGTATCGTTCCAGCGCCGCCTCTCTGTATTCGAGGGTCTGATTGGTCTTGAAGAATATGCTAAGAGACTCGACGTCTTTTTTCAGAAGATCGGAGAAAAGCTCAAGGTGGTAAGGTCGCCCCTCAAAGAACGGCCATGGCGGCCGATGATGAATCTTCGGCGAGAGAGGGAACGTTTGTTGAAGAAGCGAATCAGCCTCTTGGCCGAAGGCAAAAGCTGTGACGAAAAAAAGGGAGATGAACCGTCGCATCATCCGGGAGGGTGGGGTTATGAAACGAGCGTCGAGACTTTTTCTTGAACAGAGAATATCTCTGCGTGATCGAGATGGAAACTGCTGTGAACATACTCATCACTGCTGTCGACGTCGTATTGAGATTTGTAGTAGTCCTTCCGCGATGCGATATCCTTCACGGCCTCGATAAGAGCATCCACGTCTGACTTCCTGGAATAGAGAGCAAAACTGGCCCGGACCATTCCCCGCTTCAACTGATACACCTGTTCGATGTCGTCGATATCGACCGTTTCGACATAATCGAGAAGATCGTCCATGATCATCTCCTTCACATAGGGGTGAGCACAAAAACATTCATTCCTGACGGCGATGTTGAAGTAGTCGTTCAGTACAGCAGCCACAAGGCCGTGATCCATCCCCGTGATGTTGAACGATATTGAAGCGACTCGATCGCAAAGATCGTGGTCAGTCTCCCCGTAGATAACCACATCGTCAATCTCCATCAGCCGTCCTAGAGCCGAATCGATGAGCGCCTTCTCCTCGTCCCAGAGGAACTCCATTCCGATTCGATCGAGGACGTCCACGGCAGCAGCAAGTCCGACGGCGCCGGGGATATTCGGCGTTCCGGCCTCTTCCCTGTCCGGGAATGAATCCTTCACCACATACCGATCGACGAAAACATCTTCCACCATGCCGCCGCCCACCTCTTCCGGCTCGATCTGCTCCAGAAGGTCTTTTCGGGCGATGACGACGCCGGGCGAACTGGGAACATAAGTCTTGTGGCCGGAAAAGACGAGGGCGTCAATGTTCTGGGCAGGGTTGTCGGGGATGCTCATTCTGACCGGAACATGGGCAGCCAGCTGGGCGCCGTCCACAATAAAAAGTGCGTCATACTGGGCTACATAGTTGACGCTCCCTTCGTGCTTTTTCAGGATATCCTCAAGGCTCTCGAGAGAGACGCAGCCGAGCTTTCCGTCGTTGGACTTCAGCGGAATGTGGTCAACTTCTTTCATATGTTTCCGGTGGGGAAGGTCGTTGGAGTGGTGCTCCATGATGGAGACGATAGCCACACTCCGATCAGGGCGGATGTCCCTAAGGACTCTCGCCAGCCGGTTCATGCCGGCGGTGGTGCCGCTGCCGGTGAAGAAGCAGGTGTACGTATCAGGATCAGCGTTCATGAAAGAGAGAATTCGCCGATGGGCCCAGTCGTACTCTTTGGTCGAGATCCTTGCTCCGAAATGAAGGAGGGAATGGGTGTTGGCATAGTGGTTGTAGAAGTCCTCCATCACGTCGTGGGCCACTTTCATCATGAGCGTGGTGGCGGTGGAGTCGAGATAGATTCGCGGCGATTTCTCTCCAGTGACCACCGAGTACTGTGTATTGAGGCCGAGGAATTCCTCGCGGATCTTTTCGAAGAGGGATCGACCGGTAGGTAAAACGTGGTTCATGGACAGCCGTTCAGGGGCCTGCTGCACTCTTCGGATCTTCGAACTGAATGCATTTTGTGTACCACTCTTTGTAGGTGATGCTGTTTCGGATGTAGTGATCCTCGGTGCATTTGGCGCTTCCGGAGCAGATGACTGGCGGCGAGGAGCGGACATCAGAGTGCAGTACCGCCATAAACACCTTCGGCGGGAACTTGAAGTATTGGCTGAGGGAGAGCATCACATCAAAGGCGTAACCGAGGCCCTCTGTTTCACGGTTGCGATCAACCTTCAGGTGAACCTGATAGATTTTCCCCCTCTCAGGGTGACGGTACACTTTGGCGCCGGCGAACTGTGGCGCTCCCGGCATCTTTTTGAGATAACTCCCGGTCATGGCGACAATCTGCTGATCGGAGAAGCGGCTCCGAGCGCCTTGGGCTGTGACCGAATCCACAAGCGAAAAAAGGAGAATGAGGAGACAAATCTGACTACACAATCTTTTCATACAATTTCCTTCCTATGACCAGAAAAAGAGTCCCGCTCAACACCCCCGCGATGGTGTTGACAGAATAGTGTAAACTACATACAACGGTAGCAATTAGGAGAAGAAAAAGCCAGAGAACGAAGAGGCGCCGAGCGCTCGGAAACAGCTTTCCGCCGTAGGCGGCGATAATCACGCCGCCAGCGGCAAAGAGGCTTGTAACTGCTGACC
>LUOC01000089.1 GCA_001626655.1 Fidelibacterota bacterium REDSEA-S14_B6
GAACTCTTACCTGTCCTGGGCGAACTGACTGACTTCGAGCTGATGGATCAGGACGGTGAGCAATTCAGCCGTGACGATTTGTTGGGAAAGGTGTGGGTAGCCGATTTCATCTTTACCACCTGTGCCGGACCGTGTCCCGTTATGTCGGGGCAGTTTACGGAACTTCAGTCCCGGTTTGCCAGCGCCTCTGATTTCCGTCTGCTCTCTATTTCTGTAAACCCAGACTACGATACTCCAACGATCCTGAAGGAGTACGGCGACCGTTATGGCGCTGATCATGACAGATGGCGCTTCCTGACGGGCGAGAGGGAAAGTATACATGAACTTGCGGTGGAGGGCTTTAAGGTGGGTTCCGTCGAAGATCCCATTTTCCACAGCACGCGGTTTATCCTTCTCGACAGTAAGGCGAGGATCAGAGGGTACTACATCAGCTCGGAACTGAACGAGATGCAGCAGCTGTGGAGGGACGTGGAGCTTCTCGCGGAAGTGGCACCTTGACGACGCTGGCCGCCCGGGGTGACCAGTTCTGGCTGAGGATCATCTACATCCTTTCTGGTGTGCTCGCCGCGGCGGTGGCTTTCCTGATCCTCGGTCCACGGCCGGCCGGCATGGAGGGCACTATGGACGTCTCCGCCCTGCCAACGGTGAACGCAATCCTGAACGCCATCACCACGGTGCTCCTTGTGGTCGCATATTTATTCATCCGCCGGAAAAAGATCGAACTTCACAAGAAGACCATGCTCACCGCCTTCGGGACGTCGGCCATGTTTCTAGTTACGTATGTGATTTATCACTGGTTCAAGAGTGGGCCGGCCCAGTACGCCGGCGAATGGCAGACGTTCTACTTATTCATCCTGTTTACGCACATCGTACTGGCGGCGGTCATCTTGCCGATGGCCATGGTGACACTCTACCGCGGCTGGACCATGAACGTCCGGAAGCACCGGAAGATTGCAAGAATCACATTGCCCCTCTGGCTCTACGTCAGCGTGACCGGAATCTTAGTCTACGTGATGCTCTATCTCTGAGAAATGTGAAATGAAGAATGAAGAGAATGTCGAATGCGGAATGTTGAAGGTTTGAACTGAGATCAGTTCTCCATTTCTCCATTTCTCCAATCTTCCAGTTTCAAGTTTCCAGTTTCAAGTCTTTATTCAACCGCCTGTCTTTGCTCACCTTCCAGATCTTCTGATCGAGGTAGTAGTGATTGAAGGCAAAGCCCCACCAGAAACCGATGGCGAGATCTGAGATTGAGAAGAGGCTCCCAAGAGGGAATTTACTCACCACATTCGGCCCTATGCCGAAGGGGACCATGGCGCCGATGAATGTCCAGTCGGCGTAGCGATAAACGAGGGTGAACAAAATCCCTGCCACATAATATGTAATGAAACTTCTGCTCACCTTGCTGGCGAGACCGAACTCTTGAGCGCCATCATCAGCGGCGTAACGGTTCCTGTTGTAGAACCATACGATTCCGTGGTACTGAATGTTGTGATAGACTGTGACGAAGACGGTGAAGAGGCGGATGTCGATCTGAGTCGAAATGTAAGGGTGGAGGAAGATGACCATGTGGAGCGGCATGCATGCCAAAAAGAAAAGATTTTTCGGCAGGTTAAGTCGTCTGCCGGCGCCTACATCCAGAATTTGCTTTCCGGCATACAGGACAATGACGGCGAAAATGATTGCGTGGAGTCCATTTAGAACGAGCGCTTCCCCCGCTGCCGGGGATAGGGACAGGCCCACCTGAGAACGGGCGTCGGGGTGGCGCATGACGAATGAGAGGAACGGTGCCAGCATCATGATATAGAAGAACCAGTAATCAATGAAGTTTTCCTTGCCCGCCGCCTCGTCATTCTTTTTTTGATAGAGGACCATGAAACCGTAATGCTGCCTTACCACATGCCAGTACGCCCATAGCTGGGCGAAGGTGAGGAAGATGAAGAAAGGTGCTTTCGAAGACGACACGACTGAGAGTACCAACACCACCGGTCCGAGAACGAACCAGAGCAAGCTTCCCAGGAGGAGGGGTGTTCTCGACTTCCACTCCTGACGATCGAGATAGGTGCGGGAGATTGTGGCGAAAATGTGAGGGCCGTCGAAGGAGACAATCCAGATCCACCAGAGCATCATGGTTGAAACCCCGAGGCCGACATTGAGGTAGATCATGGCGTAACTCGTGATGCACGCTCCCACATACCAGAGGAGGTCGTAGTTCCTACGAGTGATCCAGTTGGCGCTGATGCTGACTGCTCTCATTACGGGAATGTAACGCTAAGTCGCGTCCGAATCAATCTTCTCACTGACCGCGTTTGAAATCAGGGGGGAGTTGGCTAATTTTGCTCGTCGTGAAAAGTTTTTTTCGATTGTCCGCCCTACTGCTTCTGATGCAAAGTGCATTCGGCGATGATCTGTATCAGCTCGTCCGCGTCCACTACACCACGCCCGGAGAACTGAGCTCCATCGCTGCCACGGGCGTGCCGCTAGATCATTTTCGCCAGAAGCGAGGAGTATATATTGAGTTGACCGCCAGCGAGAGTGAGGTGACAGAAATCCGATCGCTGGGGCTGACGGTGGATGTTCTGGAACCTGACCTTCAGCGCTTTTACCAGTCCCGTCTGGATCGACGGGCTCGGCGGTACGGCGACTTCAAACTCGGTTCCATGGGGGGCAATTACACTCTGGCTGAACTTGAGGCGGAGCTCGATACACTTCATCTGCTCTATCCCAGCTTCGTATCGGAGAAAATGAGCATTGGGAAATCGTTGGAGGGGCGGGATATCTGGGCTGTGAAAGTTTCCGACAATGTTGATATCGATGAGAACGGGAGCGGTGAGGTCGAACCGAGGGTGCTTTACACGGCCCTTACGCACGCTCGGGAACCTGTCGGCATGATGAACCTCATCTATTTTATCCGACACTTGTGTGAAAACTATGGAGTGAAGGAGATGCCGACAGAAATGATGAATACGAGGGAGATGTGGTTTGTCCCGTGCGTCAATCCTGACGGATACGTCTACAACCAGTCCATCGCTTCAAACGGGGGAGGGATGCACAGGAAGAACAGGCGCGACACGGGATGCGGTTCGGGCACGGCCCGAGGAGTTGACCTGAACCGGAATTACGGTTACAACTGGGGAGCTAACAATGAAGGATCAAGTCCTGAACCTTGCGCAAACTCGTATCGTGGGGGGTCGGCGTTTTCCGAGCCGGAAACGGCAGCGATTCGCGACTTTATGGCGAGCATGGATTTCACGAATGTGCTCCACTATCATACATACACGAACCTGCTGATCCACCCCTATGGCGACGGCTCCCATCCGGACGAGCCCGATTTCTCAACGTTCAAAGAGATCGGCGCCGAAATGACAAAGTTTAATCAATACCACGTGGGAACCGGCATTGAGACAGTCGGTTATACCGTCAATGGCGATGCGGTAGATTACTCCTACGTAGAGGAGGGGATGCTCGCCTTTACGCCGGAAGTTGGCGATTGGGAGGACGGTTTCTGGCCCGCCGTGGATAGGGTCGGTCCTCTTTGTGAAGAGAACCTCTGGCCCAACATGGTCTTCGCCCGGTCGGCCGGGACGGTGCTGTCAGCTCAAACACTGTTTTCCGGGGGAGATTACCTCATGCCGGGAGAGACGATGATAGCCCGGACTGGATTCAGAAATGACGGCCTCAGGGGGAGCCTCGGGAGCGTTGCTGCTACGGTCACCTCACTCAACGGCGCCATCGAGATCGAGACGCCGGTTCAGTGGAATCTCGGTGCGGTCGAGAGACGTCAGCGGCTGGCGGATAGCCTCGACATTCCCCTGACCGTAAGCCCCGGTGTTTCGGCAGGGTGTTCCGGCGGGCTCGTGTTCCACTTCGATGACAGTTACGAGGCAACGACCGACACTATCCAACTGATTATCGGCGAACCTGAGGCGGCCTTTCAGGAAGACGGTGAATCGGACATGAGCCAATGGAAGACATCGGGCTGGGGAATCGGCGCCGCCGCTCATTCCGGTTCCGGTTCAATTACCGACAGCCCCAGCGGCAAGTACAGTCCCCAGCAAACGACTGTTCTGACCATTAAAGATCCGGTGGATCTGTCAAAGGTGTCCCACCCCCGGCTGGAGTTCTGGGCAAGATGGGACATTGAAGAAAACTACGACGGCGTCACCATTGAAGCGAGGGCCGACGGAGGATCGTGGAAATCACTTCGGGGCCGGCACACCCAGAAGGCGACAGGCGGCGGAAAGGGTCAGCCGAAAGGGGCGTTCGTTTACGAGGGGACACAGGCCGATTGGGTGGAGGAGTCCATAGATCTCTCCGAGTTTGTCGGCTACAGTGAAGTTTCGTTCAGGTTCGTACTCCGGGCGGATGAGCGCGTGGAGGGAAACGGATTCTCGTTTGACGATCTTCGCCTCCTTGCCTATCCCGAGACTGAACTTTCGGGCGCTGACCTCAACGGCGACTGTCTCGTGGACGTGGCCGATGTCCTCAAACTGGTTGATATGATTATCTGGCCCGGCGGTGGAACAGACGAGTTGAGAGCGCGAGGCGACATGAACCACGATTCGCAGTTGAACGTCCTCGACATCGTAAAACTTGTGGATCTCGTGTTGGGAACTTGAATGGTCTTACTTGGGAATCAGCGGAGCGAAGCTTAGATTTGAAAAAAACAGCGAGACTGGGTGTCCGCCTTAGGAGTAAAGTATGAGTGATTTAATCGATGATGAAGCACAGCAGATGGACGAAAAGGAGTTTGAAGGAGAGAAGGAGATGGAAGAAGCTATCTCCGTGGAAGATCCCATTGATGTCCTGACCCTCCAGAAAATGATCATCGTGCCGAAAGGGACGACAATCCAGGCGGTGGTTGAAAAGTTTCAGGCAGAGGGGGTGGCGTGCGTGCTGATTGGTGACGATTCTCTGGACGGTATTTTCACAGAGCGGGACGTGATTATGAAACTGGCGGGGAAGGGGCTGGACTATCATAACGAGATTGTGGATGACTATATGACGCCAGCCCCCGAAAGTCTTGAGGGGGGAGACAGCATCGCATTCGCACTGAACAGAATGACAGAGGGCGGATACCGGCACATCCCCGTAGTTGATGCCAAAGGGAAGCCCGTCGGCCTCGTGGGTGTACTGGACATTGTCCGGCATCTCGCCGAGTACTTTTCTCAGGATGTGTTCAATCTTCCGCCAAGCCCCTTGAGGAACCAGGTTCGCGCTGAAGGCGGCTAGGAGCGTCTTGCGCAACTATCGTCTCGCCGGGGCGATTCTCATCGCCATGTTCTATCTCGGCTGCGCGGCCCATCCATCCATCGCCGACCACACCCTGGAAAAAGGTGAGAAATATGCAGGATACACACTCTCCACGGAGAATGTCTTTCCGGTGCTCTTTTACAGGTACGGCATTTCGGACGTGAGCGATATCGGCCTCAGAGTCGGCGTGCCCATCTACGGCTCGGGATTCGACTATTCCCGCACCCTCTTTGAGCAGGGGAAGAAACGGGACGTGCTGAACGTCGGGTGGAGCTACACCCCCAACTCCAACTACGATTTTACGTATTACAAGTTTCGTGACGGGAAACGGGAGGGGAGTACCATGTACTGGGCGTTTCGGGCTATGCTCATCCCTGACGGTTCTTACTCGGGGAGCGGCCAGAGCACACGCATTGGTGTTCTCATGGGAATGTTCCTGAGAAGTAAACTGGGGATTGAGGCAGGTTATTTTCATGATTTCGCCAGCATGCCTCTCACAAAGATCCACGTCCTCTCGTGGGATACGTACATCAAGGAAGAAGAGAATCAGGCGAAGTACGGCCGGTTCTCTGTTCCCCATGTTTCTCCGGGCGGCTGGCCCACCCAGCATTCTCGCCTTGTGGGACTCTCACTGAGGGTAACGTTTCCCTTTGGCGGGAAAAAGGCCGAAAAAGTTGAGGAGGAGAAGGAACAGGAACAATAGTCATCCTCCTTCTTCTTCAGAACAATCCCGCCGCCTCTTAATGAATGCCGTCCACCGCTGAACCTGTTTCTCTAACTTCGTCCCTGCTCAGCGGAGATAGTGACGCCGTTGAGATTGCGGTAGGCAGAGCTGTTAAGAAC
>LUOC01000009.1 GCA_001626655.1 Fidelibacterota bacterium REDSEA-S14_B6
TCGGCGCACACCACAAGGCTGTGGTTTGCAAAACTCGGCTCGTCTCGCCCGTTCCGAAAAGCATGGATGTATGTGTGTTCGCTGATGGTCAGTCCAGCGGCGGACAGTAGCGGCGTGAGCGTCTCGAGGGAATGCTTGATCCGGTGGACATTCTCAAACCTTAACCGGGCGAGATTGTAGAGGTTCTCCGGCAGGGCCGAGTCCCCCCGAATCCTCTCCTGAGGGACGCAGACGAAAAGGATGCCGTCATCGCTCAAGAGACCCTTTACCTCAGCGAGCATGACGGCGGGATCGTCCCGATGCTCCAGCACGTGGGACAGAAGTACGACCTGATACTGCCCGCCCCGCTCTCTGTAAAAACCGTCGGCGATGTGGTGATAGACGATTCCCGGACTCTTCTCCCGGCACCGCGCCACTGATCTCTCTGAAATGTCCGCGCCGTGAACGCGGGCTTCACCGAACTGCGAAGCGAGCTTCCGCGTGAACTGTCCCGTGCTGCATCCGAGGTCCAGTATCGGCCCGCTGTTGCCCCGAAGTTTGATGACTTCGATGATGTGCTCGATTTCACGCTCTTTATAGCTGAACAGTTTTTGCCCCAGCAGTGTCTTCGTTCCGATGATCCGCTGGTAGAAAAGGGTATATATCGATCTGTTGTCTGTTTCAGACAAAACGATCAGTAGATATCGAGAAGCTCCACTTCGAACAGGAGTGTGGCGTTTGGCGGGATCGGTCCTCTCCCCGCTGCGCCGTACCCGAGGTCCGGCGGAATGATCAGCTCGCGCTTGCCGCCGACACGCATGGAGAGGACCCCNCCCCCTCGTCCCACCCATCAATCACGCTGCGGACGCCGATAACAAAACCGAACGGCCGCCCTTTCTTCCGGGAACTGTCGAACATCGGCCCCTTGTTTTCGGGCAGGCTCTCGTCATAGAGCCATCCGGTGTAGTGAACAGAAACGCGCTGCCCCGCCTGCGGCGATGTCCCCCGCCCTTCTTTGATATCGATGTATTGCAGT
The DNA here is from genome assembly GCA_001626655.1 of Fidelibacterota bacterium REDSEA-S14_B6. Classification (GTDB taxonomy): domain Bacteria; phylum Fidelibacterota; class Marinisomatia; order Marinisomatales; family S15-B10; genus S15-B10. Next base: position 1,016 of record LUOC01000009.1, read on the forward strand.
CCCGATTCAGTTTCCACGATTTCCCCCGGTTTGCCGCCGCACGCCAGCAAAAGGGCGAAGAGCGGAATGAAGTTCTTTTTCACAATCTGATCCCCTGTCTCCGTTATTAAGGGGCAAGTGTACTGTTTTTTTCTGTCAAATACACCCCCTATTTCGGACGGTTGGTTTTGGTCGAGGCTCAGTCTAAATTTGCCACCGATGGCCTCTGAGAGTCACCTCCCGCCCCTCGCTGAACAGGTCCGCCGATTTTCACCAGTTGTCGGCGGTATCATCAGGCGTAAAAGAGCTGAGAAAAATTATCGAATCGGCGAAGGAGAATACGCTCCTGAAAAGAGGGACGCTCCTGTTTATCGACGAAATTCACCGCTTCAACAAGGCGCAGCAGGACGGGCTTCTCCACGCCGTGGAGGACGGCACCCTCGCCCTCATCGGCGCCACCACGGAAAACCCCTCATTCGAGGTGATCTCGCCCCTCCTCTCCCGTTGCCGCGTCCTGAAACTGAACAGCCTGTCGGAAGACGACCTCACCGCCATCCTCGAGAACGCCCTCTCAAAGGACATTCTCCTCTCCCGCAGATCCGTCACTTTCGAAGAGGGGACACGGGACTCTCTTGTCCAATCCTCCGGCGGGGACGCCCGGAAAATGCTCAACACCCTTGAGGCTGCCGTCACCATGTCCGGAGAGGATGGCGAGGCGGTCACTGTGGATTCACAACTTTTGTCGGAGGCGTTGCAGTCCAAGAGTCATATCTACGATAAGGCTGGCGATTACCACTACGATACCATTTCAGCGTTTATCAAGTCGGTCCGTGGGAGCGATCCCGACGCCGCCGTTTACTGGCTTGCGGTGATGCTGGAAGGGGGCGAGAAGCCCGAATTCATCACCCGGCGGCTCATCATCCTCGCCTCGGAGGATGTGGGAAACGCCGATCCTCAGGGGCTTGTTATCGCCAACGCCGGTTTCCAGGCGGTCCACGCCATCGGCATGCCGGAGGCGGCCCTCACGCTGGCACAGGTGACAACCTATCTCGCCGCGGCGCCGAAATCCAACGCCAGCTACCTCGCCGTGAAAGAGGCGATGAGGAAGGTGCGCGAAGAGGGAACCTCGCCGGTCCCGCTTCATTTAAGGAACGCACCGACCAAACTGATGGAATCGTTCGACTACGGCAAGGACTACACCTATCCTCACGATCAACCGGAACATTTTACTGACGTGAACTACTTTCCCGAGGGGAAGCCGCCGACACGCTTTTACCGGCCCACCGAACAAGGTTACGAGGAATTCATCACCAAGCGACTGAACAAGCTGTGGCCCGAACGCCGCGGCTGATCCACTCTCCCCAATGAACAGGATTCTCCTGATTGGAGCTCTGCTCTCTTCCCTCGCCGCACAGTCCGGAGAACGGCTCCGGCTGATCCACGCCGATCTGCTGGAGAATATCACCGATGAAGAGGGCAAAGCCGTCCAGCACCTCACAGGCAACGTGAAGTTTCAGAAAGGGGCCGCCACCATCACCTGCGAGAGCGCCCTCTACAGGCTGTCTCTTATACAC
>LUOC01000090.1:0-6263 GCA_001626655.1 Fidelibacterota bacterium REDSEA-S14_B6
GACTCAGCGAGGGAGGACCGGCTTAAGGCGCCGGCATCAAAGGGCCCGGTCAGGAAGAACCGCCCGATAAGGAGACCGATGACGGTATAGGTAATGGCGGCCAACGCCGGACGCCGCGGCGCAAGAATAAGCTGAGCCAATCGGGACGGAACTGTTGCCAATTCCCTGCCGAACTTCCTCGGCGAAGGGTCGTCACTGACTGCAGCAATTCGTCCCCGAAGTAGATTTCGCTGACTCTTCAGGAAAGATTCTGACGGCTTCCGAAAAGGTAGTTCGCCTGTTTCAGAAAGAGTCTGACGGAGGGCGCTGACATACTCCTTCAGACTCACATTTTCCTGAAGGGACATCTCAAAACTGTCCTTCGCTTCGGGCGGCAATTCGTTCAAGACGTAAAAGAGCGCCTGCTGCCTCAATCTTTCTGAGAGCCGTTCACGCATAGCGAAGCTCCTCCAGGTCTCCCCTCAATTTTTCAACAGCTCTAAAGAGATATTTCTTGACGGTTCCCTCGGAGCAGTCGAGCATGTTTGAAATATCCTTGATCTTCAGTTTCTGGATATGTTTGAGGATAAAGACAGTCCTCTGCCGCTGAGGGAGCGAATCTACGGAGGCCATGATTCTATCTCTAGTTGCCTGCCTGTCACCCGCGCTTGTTTCAGCATCTGCCGGCAGTCTTTCAGGGAGATACTCGCCTTCATCGGAGAGTGAGTCTACATGGACATGTTTCTTTTTCGAGCGGCTATAATTGAAGGCTGTATTGGTGGTGACTCTGTAGAGCCATGTGGAGAAATCGCTTTCAAAGCGAAACTTCTTCAGGTTTTTGAAAACTTTCATGAAAACTTCCTGATAAATATCCTGTGCATCTTCCTCATTCTTGATCAGTTTCAGCGCCAGCGACATGACCTGATGATCGTAGATCGAAACCAGTTTATGAAATGAATCTGCATCTCCGGCCTGAGCCTTTCGTATTACGCTTACTGTCTCCTGATCCATCGATTAACCGACTCACTCCACCTTAGACACAACCATTGGAAAAAGGTTGTCAATCAACTTCTCGCTCCGATGATGTGTCGGGAGCTATGGAGGGAAGTTAGGGGGGAAAGAGAAAAGTGGAAAGGGGAGAGCGTCTAAAGTCCTGTTTCGGCAACAGTCGCTTTGACTTTCTCGAGGGTGCTTCCGAGAAGGTTGCTCTCCTGTTCGGTGAGCTCCACCTCGAGGATCCTTTCAACGCCGCCAGCTCCGATCACGGCCGGCACGCCGATAAAGTAACCGTCGATGCCGTACTCCCCCTCGCAAAAGGCGGCGGAGGGGATGACTCGTTTCTTGTCCTTGAGATAGGCTTCGATCATTTCCGTAATTGCGGCGGCGGGGCTGAAAAATGCGCTCCCTTTTCCATAGAGCTTCACGAGCTCGGTCCCCGCTTCTTGAACGCGAGTTACGATGGCGTCAATCTCCTTTCGGGATAGAATATCTGTCAGCGGTACGCCGCCAACGGTAGCCGTACGAATGAGGGGGACCATGGTCGGTCCGTGGCCGCCCATGACAATGCAGGAAACATCCTGAACAGACATGCCGGTCTCCATAGCGATGAATGTCCTGAAACGGGCGTTATCGAGGGCGCCGGCCATTCCCACCACCCTGTTTTTCGGAAAGCCGCTCACCTTGTGGAAGGCGTAGACAATTGCATCGAGGGGATTGGAGACTACGATGACGAACGCTTCCGGCGCGAACTTTTTCACATTCTCCGCCACGTTAGAAATAATGTTGAGGTTGGTGGCGAGGAGGTCCTCGCGAGTCATTCCCGGCTTCCGGGGAACGCCGGCGGTAATGGCCACCACATCAGCGTCTTTAAGGTCACTGAAATCACCACTGCCGGAGAGGTCTGAATCATAACCGTCGTGGGGCCGCGCCTGCATGATGTCCAGCGCCTTCCCTTTCACCATCCCTTCCGCCTCAGGGATGTCGATAACGACGACGTCGCCCAGCTCCTTCTGGGCGCAGATGAGAGCAAGGATGCCGCCAATCTGGCCGCCGCCTACGAGAGCAATCTTCTTTCTTGACACGGGAGGTCTGTCGGTGAGGGGTACGCCTTAACCCAGAACGCTGACGATTTTCCGGCTATGGCCTTTTCGGGAAAACTTGATGGTGCCGTCAGCTTTGGCGAAGAGGGTGTCGTCGCCGCCAATTCCGACATTCACGCCGGGATGAATCCTCGTACCGCGTTGACGCACAATTATGGAACCGGCCGTCACAAACTGACCGTCGGACGCCTTCACACCGAGCCGCTTCGACTGACTGTCGCGGCCGTTCTTGGTGCTTCCCATTCCTTTTTTATGGGCCATGACTATTCTCCTTCTTCGGAGGCTTCTTCAGCCTTTTTCGGCGCGCTCTTTTTTGATGCGCCGCTCTTAATGTTTTCCACGCGGATCAGTGTGAATTCCTGGCGATGTGTATTCTTAACACGATAACCTTTCCGGCGCTTTTTCTTGAAGACGGGGACTTTCCTGTCTCGGCCGTGCTCGAGAACGGTAGCCTCCACTGCGGAGCCGGAAACGGTCGGCTGCCCCACTTTCACATCAGTGCCGTCATCCACGAGCAGGACGCGGTCGAAAGACACTTTCTTGCCCTCTTCTTCCCGCTGATGGGGCACCTTCAGCTCAAGGCCTTGTTCAGCCCTGAACTGCTTTCCCGATATATCCACAATTGCGTACATCTTCTAAGTCCAACTTTTTGAGCCAAGAAAGTTATCCATGCATCGACAGACGAGTCAAGTTATACTTCCTGTGTCACTTCCTTACCGTTTTTCCGGGCAAAGAAGCGATATTCACTCGGCCCCAGCGTCTCATCCGAGGTGACGTTAATATGAACAAAATTCTTCCACATGAATTTTCGCATCACCTTTTTCTTCGACTCCTCAAGGTAGTCGACCATTTCCGGATGAAGCTTCAACGTGAGGCGTCGATCGCGCCTCTTTATCCTGAAGTTCCTGACCCAGCTGTCAATTTCGCTGATGACGGCGTCTTTTGAGAGGACTCTACCACTGCCGTTGCAGGTTGGACAGACGTCGCTAAGCGAATCCCTCAGGGAAAGACGGACACGCTGGCGCGTCATTTCCAGGAGGCCGAAGTCACTGATAGGCGAAACAGCCATCTTGGCGCGATCCTTTTTCAGCTCCCGGCGCAGTTCGTTGTAAACCTTTTTCTTGTTGGCGTCTTCCTGCAGATCGATAAAATCGATTACAATCAGCCCGCCGATGTCCCGTAGCCGAAGCTGCTGCGCTACCGCCTTGGCCGCTTCGAGATTAATCTTGAGTGAATTGGCCTCGTGGTTCCCTTTGCCGACAAAGCGGCCGCTGTTCACATCAATCACCACCATCGCTTCAGTGTGCTCGATAATGATATAAGCGCCGCTCTTGAGCCAGACGTTTCGGCGCATCGATTTGGCCACCTGTTCATCAATCTTGTGGTGGGTGAAAAGGGGCGTCTTCCCTCTGTATAGCTCGAGGCGAGAGGTCATTTCCGGCGCGACGTTCTGCATATAGTTATGTGTCTGGCGGTGGAGCTTGCGGGAGTCGATGAGGAACTTGCTTATATCGTCACTCAGTAAGTCCCGAATCACCGTGGAGACCGTCTCAATATCCTCGAAGATTATGTCAGGCGCTTCGGCACTCTCACCTTTTCGCTCAAGGGTGCGCCACTGTTTGAGGAGGATATCGAAATCCTTCTTGATAACGGTATCGCTTTTCCCTTCCGATTCCGTCCGGACGATCACTCCCACGTCGTTGGGGAGGAAGCCCCGTATCAGTTTGCGCAGTCGACGCTTCTCATACTTGTCCCAGATTTTTTTCGATATGCCGATGAAATTGGCGTTCGGGATGAGGACGAGCAGGTGGCCCGGGATAGCGAGGTTCGTGGTGACGCGGGGGCCTTTGCCGGAAAAAGGTTCCTTAATGACCTGGACCAGTATTTCCTGATTCTTCTGGAGTTCAACCTCGATATCCTTTTGGGGAACCGGTTTTCCGTTACGCCTCTTCTTCCCGTTCCGTTTGTTTCTCGGTTCGTCATCCTCCTCTTCAGAGGTTGACGCTTCTTTAAGGTATTCAGGATTGTTGATCTCTGAAAAGGGGAGGAATGCATTAATCTCCTGCCCGATATCCACAAAGGCGGCCTGCATCCCCGGAAGGACATTCTCCACCTTCCCCTTGTAGATGTTGCCCACCATTCCCATTTCGTCCGGTTTTTCCACATAGAACTCAACCAGGACGCCATCATCCTGCAGGGCGATTCGCCTTTCGCTGGCGGTCTCGCTAACGAAAATTTCTTTACGCATAAGGATCTCCCTTTCTGCTTATCCGCTGACAAAGGCCGGGCGGAACCGGCGTCTCGAGTCAGCCGTCGCTGTTGGATGCAGTGAGCCTGTAGGTGCCGTTTCCGCGAGCGGCTGTCTCACTATGCATCATCTTCTTCTGTCGTCCACCTCGGTGGACCTTGAGGGAGGGTTATTTAGGAAGGATAAAAAAGAACTCTTTTTCTATTGAAATCGATGCCATGTGGCAAATTCGAAAACACTTATGTCAAAAAATCGCTAGGGGCCTTCCATGGTCTCCCTCGACGGCCAAAAATAAGCCTAAATCCACCTGTGCCAAAGGATTTTGTGCAAAGTCAAAAATTGTTCTTTTTGGACGAAAAAGGGCTGTAAACTTTGGCAGTCGTGATTTGCGCCATATTGCCGCGACACAAAAGAAAGGTGCTAAAAAGGCTCCAAGCCCCGAGAAGCACCGGGGCTTTTTTGTTATGAAAACGATAAGAGAGATAGTGACCGACAGAATTCTCGTCCTCGACGGCGCCATGGGGACCATGCTCCAGTCCTACAAACTGGAGGAGGCCGATTTCCGAGGGGGCCAGTTCAAGGATCACCCCTCCGATCTAAAGGGGAATAATGATATTCTCAGTCTGACGCGCCCAGACGTGGTGGAGGCGATTCACACGGCCTACCTTAAGGCCGGTGCCGATCTCATCGAGACAAATACCTTCAATGCCAACGCAGTCAGTCAGTCCGATTATGGGACGGGAGCTTTCGTTTACGAGATCAACCGCCGATCGGCAGAGATTGCCAAAAAGGCGGCAGAGAAGTTCACCGACAGGCCGCGATCTGTCTGCGGCGCCCTCGGCCCCACCAACCGGACGGCTTCTCTCTCGCCGGACGTGAACGATCCCGGTTTCAGAAATGTCACCTTCGATGAACTCGTGGCCGCCTACGGAGAACAGGCTCAGGGCCTCATGGACGGCGGCGCAGATATCCTGTTAGTAGAGACCGTCTTTGATACACTCAACTGCAAGGCGGCGCTGTTTGCCATCAGGACGTTGTTGGAGGAGAGAGACGAAGACGTCCCCGTGATGGTGTCTGGAACCATCACCGATGCGAGCGGAAGGACGCTTTCGGGGCAAACGGTGGAGGCGTTCTGGCACTCGGTTCGGCACGCTGATCTGTATGCTGTCGGTCTCAACTGCGCCCTCGGGGCTGAGCAGATCAGGCCTTTCCTCGACGCCCTCTCCACTGTGGCGGACACCTTTGTCTCAGTCTATCCCAATGCCGGCCTCCCTAACGAATTCGGGGAGTATGACGAAACGCCGGAGCAAATGGCCGAAATCGTCGGTGAGTTTGCCGACAGCGGACTTGTCAACATCATCGGCGGATGCTGCGGAACAACGCCGGAGCACATCACCGCTCTGGCCGAAAGGGTGAAGAGTGTTGCCCCGAGAGAGGTGCCTGCTGTTGACCCTTTGACTCGGCTCAGCGGTCTTGAGCCTCTCACCATCCGGCCGGACTCCAACTTTATCAACGTGGGCGAGCGGACCAACGTAACGGGCTCGGCAAAGTTCAAAAGGCTCATTTCCGAGGACAGCTACGAAGAGGCCCTTTCGGTGGCGCGGCACCAGATTGAAGGCGGCGCACAGGTGATCGACGTCAACATGGACGAGGGGCTCCTCGATTCGGAGGCGGCCATGGAGAAGTTCCTCCGGCTCATCGCCTCGGAGCCGGACATCTCCCGCGTCCCCATCATGGTCGATTCGTCAAAGTGGTCGGTGATTGAGACGGGGCTTAAGAACATTCAGGGGAAGGGGATTGTCAATTCCATCTCTCTCAAGGAGGGGGAGGAGCCGTTCCTGGAGCAGGCGTCCCTTATCCGAAGGTACGGGGCCGCCGTGGTGGTGATGGCGTTTGACGAAGAGGGGCAGGCCGACACCACGGAGAGGAAGGTGGAA
>LUOC01000090.1:6296-12477 GCA_001626655.1 Fidelibacterota bacterium REDSEA-S14_B6
AAGTAGGGCTTCCGCCTGAGGACATCATTTTTGATCCAAACATTTTTGCCGTGGCCACGGGGATCGAGGAGCACAACGAATACGCCCTCGCCTACATTGAGGCGGCACGGATTCTCAAGGAGACACTCCCGGGCATCCATGTGAGCGGCGGCGTCAGCAACCTGTCCTTTTCCTTCAGGGGGAACAACGCCGTCCGGGAGGCGATGCATTCGGCGTTCCTCTACCACGCCATTCAGGCAGGGATGGACATGGGGATTGTCAACGCCGGCCAGCTTGCGATCTACGACGATATCGAAACAACCCTCCGGGACGCCATCGAGGATGTGCTGTTTAATCTCAGGGAAGACGCCACCGATCGGCTAGTGGAGTTGGCGGAGACCTTTCGTGGCGCCGGGAAGAAGCGGGTGGTGGACCTCTCCTGGAGAGAGGCGTCGGTCGAAAAGCGGCTCCAGCACGCCCTCGTAGAGGGGATCGTGGACTATGTGGAACAGGATACGGAGGAGGCGCGCCAGAAGTTCGATCGGCCCATCGAGGTGATTGAAGGTCCCCTCATGGACGGCATGAATGTGGTGGGCGACCTCTTCGGCTCGGGCAGAATGTTTCTTCCGCAGGTGGTAAAATCGGCGCGGGTGATGAAGAATGCGGTCGCTTACCTGGTTCCGTTCATTGAAAAAGAGAAGGACGAGCTGGGCCTGACAGGCCGGCCCAACGGCAAGATCGTCCTCGCCACCGTGAAGGGGGACGTCCACGACATCGGTAAGAATATCGTCGGCGTTGTCCTCGGGTGTAACGGCTACGATGTGATCGACCTCGGCGTCATGGTGCCGTCGGACAAGATTCTCGCTACGGCGAAGGAGGAGGACGCAGACATCATCGGTCTCTCCGGACTCATTACGCCGAGTCTCGATGAGATGGTCCACGTGGCGGAGGAGATGGAGCGGCTGGAGTTTGAGATGCCTCTTCTCATCGGCGGGGCTACCACGTCCCGGACACATACGGCTGTCAAGATTGAGGAGAACTACTCAGGACCGACCATTCATGTATTAGACGCCTCCCGCTGTGTCGGTGTGGTGAGCAAACTGATGAGAGCCGATGAGAAAGAAACTTTAGTCGAAGAGCACAGAACCGAGTACCGCAAGATTCGCGAACAGCGGGGTGATGGAAGGAAGGTAAAGCAGCTTACCATCGAGCAGGCGCGGGAGCGGAGGTTCACCTCCGATTGGACTGACTATCAAACTCCAAGACCCAAGATTCAAGAACCAAGCGTGTTCGGTGATTATTCTCTTGAGGAATTAGTGGACTATATCGACTGGTCGCCGTTTTTTCACGCGTGGGAGTTGAAGGGGAAGTATCCTGCGATCCTCGAGAGCGAGAAGTACGCCGCCGAGGCGACGAAGCTGTTTGAAGACGGCCGGGCGATGCTGGAGAGAATTGTGTCCGGCAAGCTTATCTCGGCGGAGGGGGTGACGGCCGTTTTCCCGGCCCGTGCTGAGGATGAGACTGTTTTTGTCGGTGACACCCAATTTCACTTTCCGCGCCAGCTAGTGGACAAGGGAAGCGATGGAATCAATTACAGCCTTGCGGACTTCATCGCGCCCGAAGACGACTGGCTTGGCCTCTTTGCGGTGACGTCAGGGCACGGCGTGGATCAACTGGCGAAAAAGTTTGAAACGGACAACGACGACTACAGCGCTATCATGGTAAAGGTGCTGGCGGACCGACTGGCGGAGGCGTTCGCCGAGCGGCTCCATGAAAGGGTGAGGAAGGAGATCTGGGGCTACGATTCAGATGAAGAATTGAACAATGAGGAATTGATAAAAGAGGAATATAGAGGGATTCGTCCCGCGCCGGGATATCCCGCCTGCCCCGGGCACGAAGAGAAAGATACAATCTGGAAACTGCTGAATGTTGAAGAGAGTGTGGGAATCTCCCTCACCGAAACGAGGGCCATGTTCCCTGCGGCGTCCATTTGCGGATGGTATTTTTCTCATCCGGAATCGTGCTATTTCAGCGTGAAGCGGTCAGATTGAGCGCTGCGTCACCCTCCGCCAGCATTCCCCGATAGAAGATAGAGAATCTCTCGCTGGGCGACTCCACAACCGCTAGAGAAATGTGGGAGCGAGGGCTGGAGATCGATCCCAAGAACGGCTGGATCAAACATCAGCTTATGCCCGAGCTCGGCAACAAGTAGGCAGCTCAGTACCGTCAGATTTGGCTCTCCTTTGTTGGGGCTCTTGTCTAATTTTGAGGCATGAATCGAGAGCTCGAAGCCGCTACAAACGCCACCCTTGAGGCGGGGAAGTTACTCCTCGATTTCTACGATACCGATTACACCGTAGATGACAAGGGGACATCTCCCATGTATTCAGGATCGAATCCTGTCACGGATGCCGATCGTGCTGCCGATACCTACTTGCGAGAGACCCTGACCGGAGAGTTCCCGGACTACGGCTGGTTTTCTGAAGAGACGAAGGACTCGCCGGAGCGGTTGTCCAAGGAGAGGGTCTGGATCGTCGATCCCCTCGACGGGACGAAAGAATTCATTGAGAAAGAGCCCATGTGGGTGGTGAGTGTCGCCCTTGTGGAAGACCACGAACCGGTGCTGGGCATCCTTTACAATCCTCTCAAGGAAGAACTTTTTACCGCTGTGAAAGGAGGGGGCGCAAAGCTGAACGGAGAAGCTGTGACCTGCTCCTCCATGACTGACCCTTCGGAGATGGTCATCCTTAACAGCAGGACGGAGACGCGGGACGGTCTGTGGCTCCCGTTCAAGGGGGAGTTCAAAGAGCTGATGGGTGTAGGGAGTGTGGCCTACAAGCTGGGACTCACTGCTGCTGCGCGGGCGGATGTTTTCGCAACCCTCCGTCCCAAGAATGAGTGGGATGTCTGCGCCGGCCACTGTATCCTAAACGAGGCCGGTGGAACCATGATCGACCTGAATGGGAATGAACCAACGTACAATAACGAGAATACGCTCTTCTCTCCGGGGCTCGTGGCGGGGAATCCCAAAGCGGTTCAGAATACGCTGAGTGTGTTAACGTGTTAAAGTGCTAATGTGTCCAGGTGCTCAAGTGCTGACCTGTTTGAATGTTGGAGTGTTGATTGCGGAAAATAACTGTGGGCACCGACTTCGACACTTGAACACGCAAACACTTAAACACCATGAATCTGAGGCTGATAAGCAATGAGTACCGGTGAACTTCCCGAAGGGGCAATCCGTTGTTTAGATAAGGGATTTGTTCGTCTTGTCGATTCTATGGGAGGAGATGACGCCATTGTACAGGCGGCTAGGGTCAGCTACGGCAAGGGGACGCGGAAAGTGAGCCAGGACAAAGGGCTCATCCGTTACCTCATGCGCCACCGCCACACCACGCCATTTGAAATGGTGGAATTCAAGTTCCACTGCAAGATACCCATTTTTGTGGCCCGACAATGGGTTCGGCACCGTACCGCCAATATTAATGAATATTCATTACGCTACTCAGAAGCTCGAGACGAGTTTTATTATCCCTGTCTCTTATACACATCTTCTACACCGAATGGTACTGGAAAAATGACCTCCACAACCTCCTCCATTTCATAGGCCTACGTTCCGACCCCCATGCTCAGTACGAAATTCGTGTCTATTCGGACGCAATGGCGACCTTTGTGAAGCAAGTGGCGCCCATCGCCTGGGAGGCGCATCAGGACTATGTGGTGAACGGTCTGAGGTTCTCCCACGTTGAGCAGAGCCTGCTGGAGCGGCGACTGCCTGACAGGGTGATTGACGATGTGCTTGAAGATGTGGCCTACGGTATCACGGCGACCCTCCACGAGAATAAGCCGAGGGAGGATGGCGAGTTGTTTGTGCTCTACCAGAAACAGGGCGGCGGCGATGAAGAGACCGATTTTCGGCTGAAGTGGGAATCGGGGGAGATTAAAACGGGCAACGTACGGGAGATGCGGGAGTTCAGGGATAAACTGGCATCCTTGAGAGAATAAGATGTGTTTAAGTGTTCGAGTGTTTGTGTGATAATGTGCTGATTTGGTTATGGAGGGATCGGGCGCGACGGTACGTGAACACTTGAACACATTCTTAACGTGAACATTTTGAGGGATAAGGAGGGGCATCGCCAGCGGTTGAGGGACCGCTTTCTGAAAGGAGGGTTGGAGGGCTTCCACGATTACGAAATTATCGAACTTCTTCTCACGCTGGGAACCCCCCGGAAAGACTGCAAGTCGGCGGCAAAGTCTGCGCTGAAAAGCTTCGGCTCCTTGCGGGGCGTTCTGGAGGCGAGTCCGGAGGAGCTTTGGCAAATCGAGGGGATCGGCCCCAACAACGTATTCGGCCTGAAAGTGGCGCAGGCGGTGGCGAGGCGCTACCTCGCTGACAGAGTGCTGGACTCCGACTTCATCCGTTCTTCGGACGAAGTGATGGAATACCTTCAGCACAATCTGAGGGACAGGGGGCGAGAGGTGTTCATTGTGATCTATCTGAACGGGCGAAATCAGGTGATGGCCATGGAGGAGCTGTTTGTAGGAACCCTCTCCACGTCAGCCGTCTATCCCCGGGAGGGGGTGGAGCGGATTCTGAAGCACAAAGCGGCGGCGGTGATTTTCGCCCACAACCACCCGAGCGGGAGTCCTACGCCGAGCGCGGATGACCACGCCATCACAAAGAAGCTGAAAGAAGCGACGGCCGCCATCGACGTCTCTGTGCACGATCACATCATCATAGCCGGGAACGAAGTTTACTCTCTCGCTGATCACGGGTTGTTGTAGCCGCAGAGCCACAAAGGAGACAGAGAATGATGGTATGCCAAGAGGTCTAGTCTCGGATTTCTATGGAAGCCCACCAGTTATCCACCCTTCTGTTGGCGGAACGGTGGGGGCCGTTCTATATTCTCGCATCTCAGTTCGAACGGAGTTTTAACGTCAAAGAAGAAAGACTGAAACAATACGACCCTTCGGTGACGCCCATCAACAGACAGCGGCGTGCCAAGAATGTGATGGATGATAAATGGATTGTACAGTTCCTCACTGAGGTCCAGATCGGCCACATCGCCACGCGATGGGGAGAGCAGCCGTTCATCAATCCTTCCACTTTCTGGTACAGTCCCGAGAAGCACGAGATCTACTTCCACTCNNNNGATCTACTTCCACTCCAACGCCATCGGCCGTGTGCGGGCGAACAGCCAGATGCATCCGGAAGTGTGCTTTGAATCATACAGGTCAGGGCGGCTTCTCCCGTCCAACATTCCGCTGGAAAAGAGTATGCAGTATGAGGCCGTGGTCGCCTTCGGCACGATTCGCGTGGTGGAAGATCACGCTGAAAAGAGGGACTATCTTCAAGGCCTGCTGGACAAGTATTTCGGTGAAATGGAATCGGGAAAAGATTACAGGCCCATCACCGAGGATGAACTGAAGCAGACGTCCGTCTACGCCATCGCCGTCGACAACTGGAGCGGCAAACGGAACTGGAAAGATAGAGCCGATCAGGGCGAAGCTGACGAGTGGCCTCCCCTCGATGAAAAGTGGTTTGACCACTATTGATCGCTGATTCCTAACCTGTTGGAAAAGTGGAATTCAACCGCGCCAAAGTTGTTGACAAAAACTTCACGGCCGCTGTAACGGAGGGTCGTTTCCCTGCATCCCGTCTTGCGGCCGAATCCCGACATCCTTGTAGCGAGGACCTGCTGTCGGGGCTCTTCGAATCCCAGATAATCAGCCGCCACTTCGATCTCAAAGCGAGGGAGATGAAGGAGAAGAACGCCTGTTTCTACACCATCGGCAGCTCGGGGCACGAAGGGAATGCCGTTTTCGGTCGGCTGTTTCGCCCGGATGACATGGCGTTTCTTCACTATCGCAGCGGCGCCTTCTTTCTGGAACGGGCCCGCCAGATTCCCGGCACCACACCGATTTATGATCTCGCCCTCTCCTTTGTTTCCTCCTCTGAAGACCCCATTGCCGGCGGTCGGCACAAGGTGTTCGGGAGCGCCGAAATGGCCATGCCGCCACAGACAAGTACCATCGCCTCTCATCTTCCGAAGGCGGTGGGGGCTGCCATCAGCATCGATCGCGCGGCGGCACTGAACCTTGAAGAGAGAACTCTCTCTGACGACGGCATCGTGCTGTGCAGTTTCGGTGACGCCAGCCTGAACCACGCCGCCGCACTCTCCGCCATCAATACAGCCCTCTGGGC
>LUOC01000091.1 GCA_001626655.1 Fidelibacterota bacterium REDSEA-S14_B6
ATATCGGAATCTCCCGCCGCCACGTTCCAGAAAATTCGGTGGTTGCCGAGCTGGCCGCCGTCATCGGCTCGGTCCACTGAGGGAATATCTACTAACAGGTGCCGGACGCCCCACTCCCGGATATGCCGCATCGCTTCATTGCTGAAGAACGGAAAACTCTCTCTGTCATAATCCCGCGTCAGTTTGGATTCGTCGTTCGGAAGTGTCCTCACCACAAGTCCTTTAATGAGATTTCCATCTGATTCAGCAAGTGCTTCTTCCAGACTAGAGCGCGTGATGAACAGTTCACCTTTTTCGATGGGTACATGGTAGGAATCGCTCCCAATAGCTTCCGGCGTGACGGTGATGAGCGTGGCGGGGATGAGGCTCTTTTCAACGACATCGGTGATGGAGATTCGACTGCGGGAGATGTGGCCCACACACTCCGTGTGCGTGCCTGATGTGTGGAACGAGACGGTGATTTGCTCCACGTTGCACGGCCCGCCTTCACGCACCGAGCCGACGTAGTCACCGGCTACGACCGGCGCCGCTTTGGCAGGCGGAGAGCCGAAGACACGGGGCTGATCACCATCGAAATCGAGATTGATGGCGAGTGAGACGCCGGAGTCGAGATCGGCACGGAACTTCCGTTCGCCGATGGAAAAATCTGCTGAATCGATCACGGTTCGATATGTGAGTGAGTGGAGGCCAAAAACAGCTTCACCTTCTGAAAGTTAACCATTAAACTGCGTCGTCTTTAAGGAAATTATCCTTCCGCGTAACGATGAAGAATAACTTCGGTACTGTCGTCTCACTGATCATCCTCTTCTTTCTTTCGCTGATCTATCTTCCCCTGCCGGGACTGGAAAAGCCGTCTGACTCCAGTCTCGAATTCTCCATGAATGACGCACCTCAGGATATAGGTCTCTTTGCCATTGTTCAAGAGAGCCGCAATTTGGACCGCCCTTTTCCAGAGATGGTGATGAGAGAGGACAATCCCCAATCCCGGGCGAAGGTTGAACTGGGACGGCTCCTCTATTTCGATCCCATCCTTTCTGGCGCTAATGACATTTCCTGTGCTCACTGCCACCACCCCGATCTCGGCTTTTCCGACAACAGGGGGCAGTCCATGGGGAAGGGGGGCGAGGGCGTCGGCCGAGGCCGGACCGGCGGCTCCGTCATCCGGAGAGGTTCGCCCACCATATGGAATGCCGCCTTCAATCACCGTCAGTTCTGGGATGGCCGAGCAGTTGACCTTGAAGATCAGGCCGGGAACCCTATTCAGGACAAGTCAGAAATGGCCCAGGACGCCGACGAATTGGTGAATGAACTGAAGGCAGTCCCCGAATACAGACAGCTTTTCGGAAGGGCGTTCCCGGGCGGTGAGGACGCCGTGACGTTCCAGAATGTCACTTACGCCGTCGCCGCCTTCGAGCGGACAATTATCTCCAACAACTCCCGCTTTGACCGTTACGCCCGTGGCGACCGGACGGCCCTTTCCGACGCCGAGCGGAGCGGGCTGAACCTTTTCCGTTCCCTCAAGACGCGCTGCTTTGAGTGCCACAACATCCCGACGTTTGCCAACCCCGATTTCAAGATTATCGGCGTTCCCGGACTGGAAGGCCAGCCACCGGACCTTGGCCGGGGAGAAGTGGAAGGTGAGAACTACAACCACGCCTTCAAAGTGCCAACACTCAGGAACGTCGCCCTGACAGCGCCATACATGCACAACGGCATTTTCAGTACACTTGAAGAGGTGATCGATTTTTACTCCGGCGGCGGCGGGCCCGGTCAGGGGAACGATGTGCCGAACATGGACGACAAGATCAGAAGCTTCACGCTCACGCCGACGGAACGGTCCAATCTTATTGCTTTCCTCCACACGCTTACCGATGAATCGGCGAAGCCTCAGATTCCCGAGGCGGTTCCTTCAGGCTACGAGGTGGTGAAACCGCTGGAGAACCAGTCGCCTGAACTGGCGGCATTTCTGGATCAGCCAGCGGAGAGACCGAAGACTCATTTCGAGAAAACGGGCAATGTTATCACTGTGAACGAGGGGCAGTATATCCAGGACGCCATCGACATGGCCGAACCGGGGGACACAGTTCTTGTGATGCCGGGGACTTACCACGAGACGCTGACTGTGGACATTTCTGGGCTTACCCTTCTTGGCGCCGAAGAGAACGGCCGCCGGCCTGTTCTGGACGGGCAGCACGTCCTGTCGGACGGGATGGTCGGATCGGGGAGCGATGTGGAAATTCGGAGCTTTGCAGTCCGCAACTACACCGCCAACGGCCTCATGCTGAACGGCGGACGGAATGTCGTTTTCCGTGATCTCTATCTCTACGACACGGGACTCTACGGTGTCTATCCCATCGAGTGTATCGGCGTAACGGTGGAGCGGTGCGAAGTGACGAAGATCAGGGACGCTGGCATCTACGTCGGGCAGTCCCGCGATATTGTTGTCCGCGACAACGTCGCCTACGGGAACGTGGCGGGGATCGAGATCGAGAACAGCGTGAACGCTTTGGTTGAGAACAATGAGACCTACAACAACACGGCGGGGATTCTTGTCTTTCTTCTCCCCAACAACCCGTCTAAGATTTCTGTCGGATGCCGCGTGGTGAACAACCGGATCTACGACAACAACCACGAAAACTTTGGCGATGAAGGTGCCATCGTCAGCCTCGTCCCGCCCGGCACCGGTCTGCTGATCATGGCCGCTGACGAGGTTGAGGTGACAGGTAACGAGATTACCGGAAACCACACCACCGGCATCGGCCTTGTGAGTCTCGATATTGTATTCGGCGCCGACGCCGTATACGACGTCGATCCCCTTCCTGACAGGAACTGGATTCACGGAAACGTCATGGAGAACAACGGCTCGAATCCTGACCCGTCAGTGGTTGAGTTGGGGTTGGACGGGGTGGACCTGCTGTGGGATCTCTCCGGTTCCGAGAATCGATGGGATCAAGAAGCGGCCTCCAAACTGCCGCCGCTCCTCCCCGCCACCGACTGGCCCGACATCGCCCGCCGCGCCAACTGGCGGCTGTGGAAGGTGCTCTCCTCCCTCTAAGGCAACATGAGCGCAGGCACGATAAACCTCATCGGCGTCCCTTATGACGCCAAGTCGTCGTTCCTGAAGGGTCCCTCGGAAGCGCCCCAAGCCATTCGGGAAGCGCTCTTTTCCGGTGCATCCAATCTGTTCAGTGAAACGGGCGTCGATCTCGGCGAGGTGGACGGTTTCAGGGAGGCAGCAGATCTGAGAATTGAGAACAGTGACGAAGGATTCGGCACGATTGAGGAAGAAGCTTCAAGGTTGCTAACGGCTGACTCGCGCCCCATTTTCCTCGGCGGCGACCATTCCATCACGTTCCCGCTGGTCAAAACGCTAGCCCTCACCCATCGCCCATCTACCCTCATCCATTTCGATGCTCATCCCGATCTTTACGATCAGTTCGAGGGGGACCGTTTTTCCCACGCCTGCCCCTTTGCCAGAATCATGGAGGAGGGTTCGACAGACCGCCTGATCCAGATCGGCATCCGGACCACCAACGATCATCAGCGGGAGCAGGCGGAAAAGTTTGGCGTGGAGATGATTGAACTGCCGAAAGTGCCGTCCGACCTCGGCCTTTCAGCCGCCGATTCGGTCTATGTCTCTCTCGATGTCGATGTCTTTGATCCTGCCTTTGCTCCGGGCATATCGCACCACGAACCGGGAGGGATGACCGTTCGCGAAGTGATCGGACTGATTCACAGCATCAACGCCCCCATCGTCGGCGCCGATGTGGTGGAGCTTAACCCTCAGCGGGACGTGAACGGCGTCACGGCCATGGTGGCGGCGAAAATGGTGAAAGAGATCGCCGGGAAGATGGCGACGGACTAGAGCCGGCTTGTCACTTCCCAGACGATAGAAGCGACAGCGAATCCCACATAGATCAGTGAGGCGACGCCCATGAGGGAGGTGGCGAACAGTTTCGGCCGGATTGGTTTCGGGAGGTAGCGGTGATTCATGTATAGCGTCAACGGGACGTATACGGCCATGGCGAAGCCGCCCATGTAAGCGGCGTTCAGGAGAAAACCGAGATCGGTGATGCCATACTGTTCCATGACGAAGGTGATGACGCACCCCGCCACCATCCACCCTCCGGCGGCCATGAGGTAGAGCCAACTAAGTCCCCTCTTCCGAGTTGACCTGCTGGCGGTATAGACAATGTCGGCAATCGTTCGGCTGCAGCCATCGACCAAGGCTAGTTGAGTCCCGAACAACGTGGCGAAGCCGACGGCAAGGAAAACTGTTCTGCCCGTCTCCCCCCAGACATGGGCAAGGACTTCCGCTTCATCCCAGATGAGCGTTCCGGCGGCGGGGACGATCCCTCGAGGATGGAGCACCGCCAGCGCGCCGAAAACAAAAAGGAGGATGGTAAATGTGTTGAGGAACCAGAAGAAGAGCGCCTGATCCACCCTCACGTAGTTCCACCACGACCGGAACCGCTCTAAGTTTTTTGGCGTCTCGTCGAACAGAAATCCTGTTGTCGGGACCGCCTCCACCTTCCCACGGAAGGGGCTGTTCATCCTTGGAATCTTCGCCCCCATGCCGATGTTCTTGTCCCTCAGATAGAAGGAGTAGAAAAGGTTGGCAGTGCCGCCGGCGCCGGCGAAGACGAGGGCGATGAAGAGAGACTTGACGGATACTCCCGGTTCGATGTGCATCAGAATTGTTTTTTCCATGGATTGATAGACAATCTTCGGCCCGAACAGGATAGCCGCCACGATGAGAAAAGTAATGACGGTCCAGAACGTATCGGAGCCGTAGCCGGCGGGACCGACCAGCAGCCCTTTCAGCGCCAGCCCGGACGCCCGTGCCCACCCCGGCGCCAGCCATCCAACGAGAGTGAGAAAAATGAAGACAGCTCCGAACCCTCTCCAGACTCGGGAGAAGCCGGTGAAGATGGTCTCCCCCGTGGCGACGGTCCATCGCCCGATCTCGAGGTTGACCACAAGCTGGAGCGAAACGCCAAGAACAGCGGCCCAGATCATGCTTGGCCCGAACTCGGCAACCATCCTCGGCCAGATGACAATTTCGCCGGCGCCGATGGAGAGTCCCACCAGTACAGCGCCGGGACCGGCAAGTTTCCAGAACGACCTTGTTCGCTCCGGAATATCTGTCTTCTTCAGTTCAGGGATCACTACGGTAAGTCCCGTCCGGCAGGACGGTGGGGAGGAGGTATTGGGGATCAGTCAGGAGGGCATAGACACCGGGATCGCCGGACGCCACGAGCGCTTTCGTACACAGTTCCCATTCCACCGAAATATCTTCGCACCGCTCGGGATCGCCCTGCGCGCCGAGGATGGAGGTGAGGGCCCAGTAGATGTATTCCGTCACCATACATTCATATTCGCAGGTGGTATCGTCGTAGTGGTACCACGACCGCTCGGGGTAGCGGCCGTCTGCCTTCCCGCCGGAAAAGGAACCTCGCCGCGGCACGTTTTCGAAATAGCCTCCCCGGGCGCTGTCCATCAAAGTTGCCAGTGTCGATCCCGCCGACTCGCCGAAAACGTCCGGATAGGCCGAAGCATAACCGGCAGAAGTGATGAGATGGAGAGTCTCCTCAAGCGTGGCGTCGAAGCGGTCCGACGTCCCTGGCGGAATCGTCTCCTCACCGTAAAGATCCTGAACACGGAGCTCGCCCCTGTCCCACATCTGTTCTGCCTTCCGCGGCGGACCGTCATCGAAGAACTGTTCAGCCTCCCGCTCTGTGGCAAACATTACCATGGAGGCGTTCACCTTGCGGAGTTCATCCACCACAGCGCTGTTGTCGGCGACGCCGTCCTCGTCATTGTCGATATACTGGGCGAGGATGTTGAGCGCATGGAGAATCTTGCCGTCCGGCGTTGATGCGGTGGCGAAAAGATGGATACCGAAGACAACGGCATACTTTTCGAAGGCGCCTTCAAAAAAATCGAGTTCGGAGGGCGGTGATGTGATCTCAAAAGTTTCATTCTCGGAGAGCTTGTCACCTTTGTCATCGGGACAGCCGAGAAGACAGAGCGAGAGAAGTAAGAGGAAGCCGCCGCGGAAGGTCGTGCTCACAGAAGATCGAACAGGAACTTACCCCAAGCGATGACCATCACGAACCACCCCACGGCGAATGCGGGGAATCTGTACAGGAGCTTTGTGTGGTCAACGATACGAATGACGGCGTGGACGATTCTTGAAATGACGAAGAGCCATGCGAGCGTGAGGTCGAAGCTGTCCACACTGTCAAGCAAGAAAATGACGATCACCCACACATAGAAAAGGAGGGGGAGTTCGAACATGTTCTTGTAATGATCCCGGGCCGCCTGGACGTATTCCGGCCGGTCCCCCTGGTAGGTCTTGAAATAGCCGTACTTTACCTCCCACCCCTTAATGGCTCTCCGCTGAACGAAGTAGAGCCGCGCGGTGACGAACAGAGTCAGCGCCAGCATGATTACGAGAGGGGTG
This sequence comes from Fidelibacterota bacterium REDSEA-S14_B6, assembly GCA_001626655.1. Lineage (GTDB taxonomy): Bacteria > Fidelibacterota > Marinisomatia > Marinisomatales > S15-B10 > S15-B10. The sequence goes on from LUOC01000091.1 coordinate 6,467, forward strand.
AAGATCAGAGTGGATTCCACGGCGAACCGATCAGTTTGAAGGGATCAGCCCACGTCGTTCCGCCTCTTTTCTGACCGGCCCCCAGAAACCGATGGGGCGGGACATGGCGTAGTAAGCGACGAGGTGATCCAAGTTTTCAGGCTTTGTCATGAATGTGACGGGCAGATAGACGAGAGCGTTCAGTACAATGAGGATCCAGAACTGCAGGTAGTCGGGCAGGGCGGGGATGACGCCGAAGCGGGGGAGGATCCACACCACAAGCCAGCTCAGGCCGAGGTTGGCCATCCACGCCGACAGGTACCCCCAGGAATTGAACCGCCACCAGATGACTTGAAGAATGTTGGGAAGCCAGACGCCGGCGGCCATAATCCACAGAGCGAAGATGAGCCACGCCGTAATCTCCTCGCCGATAATAACGCCGAAGACGAACGAGCCTAGAAGGAGAACAAACGTAGATATCCGCCCCACTTTCACCAGTGACGCCTCGCTTGCCTTCGGATTGACATAGTGGTGATAGAAATCCCGTGTGGCATACATGGCGCCGAGGTTGAGGTGCGTGGAGACAGTTGAAAGGTGAATGGCCAGCACACCGGCAAAGAGAAAACCGATGAGCCCCACCGGCAAGTATTCAAAGCCGATCCTGTACCACGCCATCTCATATTCGCCGCTGTCGGCGATCCCGGGGTAGAGGACAAAGAAGCCGATAATGGCGGCAGCCCAGATGGAATTTCGAATGAGCACGAGGGCCGATCCGGCCCAGATACTGTAGGAGGCGTCTCGTACCGTTTTGGCGGACTGAATCCGCTGCGCCTCGGGGTACCAGTCGATGGAGGTCCCCATGCCGAAGCCGCCAATGAGGGCGATAATCATCATGGTAATGAACCACGCCACCGGGAACTGTCCCTCGAACATACCGGTGAAGCTGAAAAAGTTGAGCCGCCACGCCTGTCCGCTGAAATGTTGCGAAGCGATCCTCGACCACGAACTTCCGCCGTCAGCCGTCACATCCACGTTCACTCGGCTGTCCGAATCGCCGGAGTCCCAGACAATGGTATACTTTTCTCCGGCCTGAATCTCATCCTCCGCGGTGGGGAAGAGTAAACCGGCCATCTCCTCCTGTTTCGATTTTATCATGGCTGCGGCCTCTGATTCCAGCCGGGCTTGGGCCTCTTCAGAAATCGCCGTCGCAATGGCGAATGAGCCGTCGCTTTCGGCCACCGCTTTGCCTGTCTCCGCATCGGTAATTCGGATCGCCCCTCGCCTGTTCTCCCAGTCAGCGGGCACCTCCCACTCAACCGTACTGCTATACGAGTTCAGCCTCGATATAATTTCATCGGGGCCGCCCGCCGCCACCACGCCCCAGATGGAAACAATGACGATGATGAGAAATGCCACAACGCCCTGCTGAAAATCGGCCATCACCACGCCCCAGTAGCCGGACGAGAGGACGTAGATGGCGCCAAGGGTTGTGAAGATGAAAAGCCCCATCCAGAGGTCCCATCCGAAGATCATCTGGCATATTTTCCCCATGGCGATGCCGACCCAGCCTAGAATGAACATATTCATGAACACCTGCCACCCCGCCAGCCAGCCTCGAAGCAGCTCGGCGCCGAGACCACCGAATCGGAGGCTCTGCCATTCAGCCTGACTGTAGGCGAGAGACCGCCGAAAAATCCTTGTGGAAACGAAGGCGCTGATGGCGCACCACGCCGAAAAGAAAGCGTACCACAGTCCAGAAAAGCCGTACTTGTAAACGACCCCTGCCACCCAGATTGGGGTGTCCGTGGCGGTGTGTGTGGCGTAGACCGAAGAGGCCGGGAGCCACCACGGGAGTCCCCGTCCGGCGAGGAAAAAGTCGGACTGAGACCGTTTCCCCATTCTGTAAAAGTAGACGCCGAAAAAGACCATGAGCGCCACGAACAGCACGATCCAGAGCCAGTCGAGAAACTGGAAGGTGATCACTCGGCCGCGTCCTCAGACTGATTCTTTGAAAAGAAGCGTATCAGCAGATAGGTGAGGACAAAGGAGAGGGCGAGGATAGCGGCGGGGATTATGACGCCCAGTATGGGGGCACCGATTTGCAGAACCGTTACAGCGGCCACGCTAAGACTCCTTCCGCTCCCTCTTCTTATAGTGAAGGTACGCGAAGATCATCCCGACGAATGACGCCACATAGGCGATTGTCATCCCCAGCACCACAGCCAGCCCCTGACTCACTTCTCAACCTCCCATTTCTGAATCTCCTCGAGCTGCCGGAGATAGTCTTTCTGTCTTTTCTCGTACTCATGGGAGATCCGTTTCAGTTTCGGATCGATGATCCACATCATGATGACACCGGAAACGATGCCGATGCCGAGGATCAGATAACCGATCGGCATGGCGAGAAATGAGAGGGCGGTGCCTATAAGAAGGGTGATGTAGGAGACTGTGGAGAATAGGATAGCAAGCCAGTCTTCCTTATGCCAGTCATCGGCGTCCGCCGCCGACCATTCTCGTCTTACGAAACTCATGGGATAGGAGGAAAAGGTGCAGGGAGTTTAGCGAAGGCCCTATTCAATGACAACCTCATCGATGAAAATCCACGCCTTCCCGCCGGTGCCGGGATGCCAGTCAGGACAGGTTCTCACATTCTCCGCGCTCAGCTTGATGTAGCGGATGTTCTCTCCGCCGATCTCCTGAACAAAGTCCCTCGTGAAAGAGCCGTCTTTCTCCAGCGGAACGTCATGTGTCAGTTGACCCATAGATCGGAACGTCTCGCCATCTTCAGAGACGGAAAAGGTGACCGACTTCGGAAGCCAGATCCACGACTTCCAGCTCTGGAGGCAGGTTGCGGCGATGCGGTTGACTTCTCTCAATTCGCCCAGATCAATAACCGCATCGAGATCGACAGCGTGGAAACCTTGCCACGCCCCCCAAGCGTTGAGGGCGCCGCGGACGCCATCAAAGAGACCGTTGTTCCCGCCGGCGGTGTAGAGGTGACTGTAGGGCTCGTTATAAGTGACGGAAACCCTGTAGGGAATTCGTGTGAAGGTGACACTCTCCACATAGCTCGGCAGAAAACTGTCCTTCACTGCCAGAGCGCGGACCTCTGTCGTTTCCTTCAGATGGAGCGGTGAAACGTAGATCGGGGACCGTTCCGTGGGGCGTGTTCCGTCCAAAGTGTAGCGGACGACGGCGCCGTCGGTCGGTGTTGAGATTGAGACGACCGTGCTGTCCAGAAAGCCCCTCTCTTTGTAGTGAAAAACCGGGTTGGCGACCACGGCGAGATTCATGGCCGACCGGGGACGGCGAGCTGATTCGGCCGCCCAGCTGCGGTTCGGCTCACTCCCCATCTCCAGTTTCAACTCGCCGCCTGATATAATTTCAGTATGAGAAATGTACGACCGAGTTAAGTCATTGCCGTGAAGAGAGGCGCTCCGGATAAATGGTTTGCCGGGGGAGGAGCCGGCGGCTCGAATTATGAATGATTTTCCATCTCCCAGATTGATCGTTGCCTCATCGAACAGGGGCGTTCCGATAGCATAAATATTCTGTCCCGGCGTTACGGGATAGAAGCCGAGGGCGGTGAAGACATACCACGCCGACATCTGGCCGCAATCTTCGTTCCCCGGAAGGCCGTCCCGGCCGGTGTGATAAAGCGTATCCATAATCTGGCGGACAACCTTCTGCGTTTTCCACGGCTGCCCTGCGTGGTTGTAGAGGTAGGCGAAATTGTGGCTCGGTTCGTTACCG
>LUOC01000092.1 GCA_001626655.1 Fidelibacterota bacterium REDSEA-S14_B6
GCGTTATTGCGCTTCTCGTGGCGGGGATCGGCATTATGAACATCATGCTCGTCTCTGTTTCAGAGAGGATCAAGGAGATCGGCATCCGAAAGGCGATCGGCGCCAACAGGCGGGACATACTGACGCAATTCCTGATGGAGGCGATATTCCTGAGCCAGTTTGGCGGCATTGTCGGAGTGATCCTCGGAATCCTCGGCGGCAATCTGGTTGCGCTCCTGCTGAACGTCCCTTCCGTTATCCCTTTTGATTGGGCTGTTTACGGGCTGCTGATCTGCTCAATGGTCGGTATCGGTTTTGGCATCTATCCCGCCTGGCGGGCCGCCAATCTTGACCCCATTCAGTCCCTCCGCTACGACTAAGTCAACCGGCTCCCTTTCCCTTGATTGACGGGAGAAGGACACCTAAATTTTTGCTGGCACGATAATTGTATTAAGGAGCGAATGTGTCCAAGAAACTGGCCGTCGATCGTGACGAGGTCCTGAAAATTGCGTCGCTGGCGAAACTGCATCTCACGGAAGATGAGGTGGATATGTATACAGACCAGATGAACGAGATTCTCGAGTATATGCATCAGCTCGACGAACTGGACACGGAAAATGTGGAACCTCTCAGTCATGTCCTCGATCAGCTCAACATGACGCGGCGGGACGAGGAGGAACCGTCCCTCAGCCGTGATGAAGCCCTCAACAACGCTCCAGATTCGGACGGGGAGTATTTCGTCGTGCCCAAAGTCATAGAGAAATCGTGATGTCCACAAAAAGAGCCATTAGTTACGTCGGGGTCATTCCGGCGAGGTATCACTCCACGCGATTTCCGGGGAAGGTGCTGGAACCGATTGATGGTCTCCCCATGGTGGCCCGCGTCTACGGGCAAGCGAAAAATTCCAGGCTCGAGAGAGTAGTCGTAGCAACCGATCATTCCGCTGTTTACGAGGCGATGGAAAACCTGGACATTGCCGTTGTCATGACGAACGAGGCATGCAGGACCGGAACAGAACGTGTCGCGGAAGCAGCCTTGTCGCTGGAGGGGAACGTCTTCGTTAACATTCAGGGTGACGAGCCGCAGATCGAGCCGGCGATCATCAATCTGGTCATTGACCAGTTCGACGTTGATCACGAGATTGAGATGGCGACGGTGGCGTCCACGAACCTTTCTGAGGATGACTGGATCAACCCCGATGTGGTGAAAGTAGAATTGACGGAAGACGGATCCGCGGCCACCTTTTTCAGGCAGCCGACTGCCCACAAAGTGAGAGACAATTGCGCCAAACATCTTGGCATCTATGGATTCAAGAGGGAGTTCCTCCTCCGTTTCGCCCGAATGGAGCGGACAGAAAACGAAGTCGCTCTCGACCTCGAACAGATGAGAGCGTTGGACAACGGAACTGCTATTTCAGTAGCGGTTACAGATCTCGACTCAGTTGGGATTAATCGGCCGGAAGATTTGGAGAAACTGAAGGAGAGTGCAACAGTTGCCTAAGAAAGAGACGAAATTCATTTTTGTGCTTGGCGGGGTCATCTCGGGCCTCGGGAAAGGGATCACTTCCGCATCCATCGGTTACCTCTTGAAGAGCCGCGGCCTGTCGGTAACAATCATGAAGCTTGATCCTTACCTCAACGTGGATCCGGGGACCATGAATCCGTATCAGCACGGCGAAGTGTTTGTCCTCGATGACGGCTCCGAGACGGATCTCGATCTCGGCCACTACGAGCGGTTCATCGATGTTGACATGAGTAAGAACAATAACGCCACCACGGGGCAGGTCTACGAGGCGGTGCTGGAGAAAGAACGGAAGGGAGATTATCTCGGGCAGACGATCCAGGTAATCCCTCACATCACGGACGAGATCAAAAAACGTGTCTACGAAATGAATAAGCCGAAGCGCTTTGACGCAGTGATCGCCGAGGTTGGGGGGACAGTTGGTGATATTGAAAGCCTCCCGTTCCTCGAGACCATTCGGCAGATCCGCCTTGAGAAAGGGCGCGAGAATGTATTCATCGCCCACGTAACACTGCTTCCTTACGTGGAGGCGAGCGAGGAGTTGAAGACGAAGCCGACTCAGCACAGCGTCATGAAACTCCGGGAGATCGGGCTTGAGCCGGACTTGATTCTGTGCCGGTCGTCGGATAAGATTCCCAAGTCGGTGAAAGAAAAGATATCCCTTTTTTGCAGCGTGCCAACGACACACGTTGTGGAGGCGCGGGATGTGAAGAGTATTTATGAAGTGCCGCTGGTGTTTCATCAGCAGCGAGTGGGCGAACTGGTGGCGGCCCAGCTCGGACTGGACGGAGCGAACCACGACATCACAAAGCTCGAATCGTTTGTTGACCGTTTTAAGAACCCCACCCACGAGGTGACCATCGCACTTTGCGGAAAGTATACGGAACTCCCTGACGCCTACAAAAGTGTGCTGGAGGCGTTTGTCCACGCCGGTGTGGAGAACGACGCCAGAGTGAAGATCCAATGGATCAACTCGGAGGAGCTAACCTCAGAAAAGGCGTGCGAGGAACAGCTTGGGAAAGTGGACGGCATTCTCGTTCTGCCCGGTTTCGGCCCACGGGGGACAGAGGGAAAAATTGCGGCAGCGAGGTTTGCGAGAGAAAAGAAAGTCCCCTATCTGGGACTCTGTCTGGGCCTGCAGATTGCGGTTATCGAATTCGCCAGAAACGTCTGCGGCATCGCAGACGCCACCAGTTCGGAGTTCAAAAAACGGAGTGGAAAACCGGTGATCGATCTGATGGACGGTCAGAAAAAAGTGAAGCGAAAGGGGGCGACCATGCGCCTCGGGGCCTATGACTGCGACGTGCCAACGGGGACAAAAACATACAGAGCTTACCGCAAGAAGAGAATCTCCGAGAGGCACCGCCACCGTTATGAAGTGAACAACAGGTTCAGGAACAGGCTTGCAAAGAACGGCATGATATTCAGCGGGATTAATCCCGACCTGAACCTTGTGGAGATTATTGAACTGAAGGATCATCCGTGGTTTGTGGCGAGCCAGTTCCATCCCGAGCTGAAGAGCAGGGTGAATCGGGCTCATCCTCTTTTCCGTGATTTTGTGAAAGCAGCGGTGGCGCACACCAATTCGAAATGACGGTCGTGGTAAACGGCGTTGAATTTGGCGGGGAAGCGCTCCCCGTGATCGCTGGCCCCTGTGTCATCGAGTCGCGCGATCACGCCGTCAAGATGGCCGTTGAACTGAAAGCGATCTTCTCGCGCCACGATGTGCCGTTTGTTTTCAAGTCATCTTTCGACAAGGCGAACCGGACAGCCGGCGACTCCTTCCGCGGTCCCGGTCTTGATGAAGGGTTGGCGATCCTGTCGGAGGTGAAACGTGAAACGGCCGTGCCGGTCCTCACCGATATCCATACGCCGGAACAGGCCGGACCGGTGGGCGAGGTGGCGGATCTAATCCAGATTCCCGCTTTCCTCTGCCGACAGACCGATCTTCTCGTTGCGGCGGCAAGAACGGGGAAATGTGTGAACGTAAAGAAAGGGCAGTTCGTGGCGCCCGGCGATGTTGCGGCCATCGTCAAGAAAATTGAGGGTGCGGGGGGACACCAGATTCTTCTGACAGAACGCGGAGCCTCCTTCGGTTACAACAATCTTGTCTCCGATATGCGTTCAATCGCCATCATGGGCGAGACGGGTTATCCTGTAATCTTTGACGCCAGCCACAGTGCTCAGCGGCCGAGTGCGGACGGCATCCGTTCCGGTGGTGATCGGGAGATGATTCCAGTTCTCGCCCGCGCCGCAGTGGCGGCCGGTTGTGAGGGGCTGTTCATGGAAGTGCACGATAATGTTGAAGAAGCAAAGAGCGACGCCGCCACGCAGTGGCCCCTCGATCAAACTGAGAGTCTCCTCATGTCGCTGATGCGAATCAGAGAGGCGGTGGCAACCTGACATGAGCAGCGATCTGGAACAGAGACTCTGGAAGATCAAGCTCCTCATCTCCGATGTGGACGGCGTCCTGACCGACGGTTCCATCTACAAAGGGAACGACGGCGCCGAGTACAAACAGTTCAGTGTTCTCGATGGTGCGGCTGTCGCCTTTGCCCGAGCGGCGGGACTGAAGCTGGCGGTGATTTCCGGCCGGTATTCACCGGCGACGACTTCTCGAATGGAAGAGCTCGGGATTGACGACTGCTATCAGGGCGGTCTGGACAAGATGAAATCATACGGGGAGATACTGGAAAAACATGGACTTCAGGATGAGGAGGTAAGTTTTATCGGCGACGATTTGATCGACACGTCCGTGATGGAAAAAGTAGGCATGGCCATCGCCGTGCAGAACGCCCACCCTTTCATCAAGGAGATTGCCCATTTCACAACAGAAAAAGCCGGAGGCGAAGGGGCCCTCCGGGAGGCGGTGGAGCTGATTCTGAAAGGGCAGGGTGTTTATGATGAAACTCTCCGGCGAATCAGGGAACGAATCAAGGCGGGGGATGAGTAGCAACAGTTCAAACGTCAAGGTCGGCCGGAACGTTATCCAGATAGAATCGGAGGCGCTTGCTGCCCTCGCCGGAAGAATCGGCGACGATTTCCACAAGGCGGTCGAAATGATTTACGACCGCGGCGGAAGAGTCGTGGTCACCGGCGTGGGTAAGTCAGGATTGATTTCGCAGAAGATCGCCTCCACGCTGGCGAGTACCGGAACGCCGGCACAGTTCATCCACCCGAGCGAGGCCCGCCACGGCGACATCGGCATGGTCACCTCATCCGACACTGCCCTCGTCGTTTCCAACAGCGGCGAGACTTATGAAATCCTTCAGCTCCTTCCTGTCTTTGAGCGGCTGGGACTGCCTGTCATCGCCCTCGTCGGGAGGATAGATTCGACGATAGGAAAAAAGGCCGAGCTGGCTCTCGATGTCAGCGTGGAGCGGGAAGCGTGCACGTTGGAGCTGGCGCCCACCGCCAGCACCACCGCAACCCTCGCCATGGGCGACGCCATCGCCATCGCTCTGCTCGAAAAACGGGGGTTCAAGGAAGAAGATTTCGCTCTCCTCCATCCGGCGGGATCGTTGGGGAAAAAACTGCTTCTTACCGTAAGTGAGATTATGCACTCCGGTGATGATCTTCCCATCGTTCCCGTTACTGCAGACGTGAAGTCTGCCCTTCTCACCATGAGTGAAAAACGGCTCGGCGTTGCTATCGTGGTGGGCGATGACGGGACGCTGATCGGCATCGTGACGGACGGAGACATACGCCGCGGACTGGAGAAAGAGGAAGATCTGCTCAGCAGGACTGCCGACTCGTTGGTTCAGTCCGAGGAACCGCGGTGGGTGACGAGCGACACCCTCGCCATCAATGCGCTGGAGATTATGGAAAAACACGCCATCACATCCTTATTTGTTTATAAGCACGAGAAACGAAATTCGTCGCCGAATGGGCTTGTCCACATCCACGACATACTGCGGGCAGGGG
>LUOC01000093.1 GCA_001626655.1 Fidelibacterota bacterium REDSEA-S14_B6
GGAGACAAAATGGCGGGCCGCCACGGAAACAAAGGTGTGGTATCGGTGATCGTTCCTGAAGAGGATATGCCTTTCCTTGAGGACGGAACTCCTGTTGACGTTGTGCTGAACCCGCTCGGCGTTCCTTCCAGAATGAACCTCGGTCAGCTCTACGAAACGATGCTTGGCTGGGCCGGAAAGCAACTCGACAAACGTTACGAAACTTCGCCCTTCGACGGTGCTTCTCCAGAACAAGTGGAAGCCGAATTGAAGGAGGCGAATCTGCCTCTTTCCGGCAAGGTTGATCTGTGGGACGGCCGTACCGGTGAAAAGTTTGACTACCCTGTTACTGTCGGCTGCATCTACATGATGAAACTGGCGCACATGGTGGATGACAAAATGCACGCCCGTGCCACCGGTCCTTACTCTCTTATTACGCAGCAGCCTCTCGGTGGAAAAGCCCAGGAAGGCGGTCAGCGGTTTGGAGAGATGGAAGTGTGGGCGCTGGAAGCTTACGGAGCAAGTTATACGCTCCGGGAGATATTGACAGGAAAATCCGATGATGTTGACGGCCGGTCAAAGGTTTACAACGCCATCGTTAAAGGTGAAAACATTCCTGACTTCTCCCTGCCGGAATCTTTCAACGTGCTGGTGAAAGAGTTGCAGGGATTGGGCGTGGATATTCAACTTCATAACTAGTGGGAGGGGAACGAATTGGTCTACATTAAACCGCCAAAAAAAGACGTTTCGACCGACTTCAAATCGGTCTCCATCGGCCTCATGTCCCCAGAGGATATTCTGAGGCGTTCGTACGGCGAGATCCTCAAGCCCGAGACGATTAATTACCGTTCCTACAAGCCGGAGAAGGATGGCCTTTTCTGCGAAAAAATCTTCGGTCCTGTCAAGGATTACGAGTGCCACTGCGGTAAGTACAAGGGTATTCGCTATCGCGGCATCATCTGTGACCGGTGCGGCGTGGAAGTGACTCGAAAGAAAGTCCGGCGGGAGCGGATGGGCCACATTACGCTTGCAGTGCCGGTGGTACACATCTGGTTTCTCAGGTCTGTCCCGGGCAAGCTGAACCACCTTATGGGTATTTCTACGAGAAATCTCGAGAAGGTGATTTATTACGAATCCTACATCATCATCAACCCCGGCGCTTCCGACAGAAAGAGGATGGAGCTGCTGGACGAGGCCGAATACCGCGAGCTTGAGAAGCAGTACGGGAAGCACTCAGTCTCAGAGGAAGACCAGAGCGACGAGAACTACTTCTACGCCGCCATGGGCGGAATAGCCGTACGCGACGCCCTCAAGACTCTTGACATTCCTTCTACTATGAAAGAGCTGGAGGAGACAATTAAGACTTCCCGCTCAAAGCAGCGGAGAGCCGACGCACTCAAACGTCTGAAGGTGGTGAAAGCGTTCTATCCGTCACCGCTCAAGGCTCGCCTGAACAAGCCCGAGTGGATGATCATTACAGTGCTTCCGGTGATACCGCCGGAGCTGAGGCCGCTCGTACCGCTCGAAGGCGGTCGCTTCGCCGCCAGCGATCTGAACGATCTTTACAGGCGTGTCATTATTCGCAACAACCGTCTGAAGCAGCTGATGGATATCAAGGCGCCGGACGTAATCCTCCGGAATGAGAAGAGGATGTTGCAGGAGGCGGTCGATACACTCTTCGACAACTCCCGCCGGGGCACGGCGGTAAGCAGCGGTACAAGGCGACCGCTGAAGAGTCTTAGCGACATGCTTCGGGGCAAGCAGGGCCGGTTCCGCCAGAACCTGCTGGGCAAGCGAGTCGACTACTCAGGACGGTCTGTCATCGTGGTCGGGCCCGAACTGAAACTGGAATATGTGGTGCGTGACCATCCCGTCCTGCTCAACAGGGCGCCGACGCTTCACCGTCTCGGCATTCAGGCATTTCAGCCGGTCCTTGTTGACGGCAAGGCGATCCAGATTCATCCGCTTGTCTGTGCCGCCTTTAATGCGGACTTTGACGGCGATCAGATGGCTGTCCATGTGCCGCTCTCTGTGGAATCGCAGATGGAAGCACGCATGCTGATGCTGGCGAGCCACAATATTTTGCATCCTGCTCACGGCTATCCGCTGGCGATTCCGTCGCAGGATATGGTCCTCGGCGCTTACTATCTGACGAAGGAGAAAGAGGGAGACTTCGGCGAGGGGAGACAGTTCTCAAGTCTGGACGAAGTGTTGATGGCCTATGAGAACAAGACTGTCGGCCTCCACGCAATTGTCGATGTTCGCCATAACGGAAAATGGCAGAAGAAGACTACGGTCGGCCGGGCCATCTTCAACTCGATTGTTCCCGATGAGCTGGACTACATAGATGAACTCCTGAATAAGAAGAAGATTGAAAGAATCGTCTACGACTCTTACCTCACTGTCAGCAGTCATCGGACGGTCAAGTTCCTCGACGATCTAAAAAACCTCGGCTTCAAGTTCGCCACTCAGAGCGGTGTCTCGATCTCCATTGACGACGTGCTCGTCCCCGAAGAAAAAGAGTCGATCATCTCCAAGGCGGACAAAGAGGTGAGTTCGATTCAGAGCAAGTTCTCCCGCCAGATTCTGACCGAGGGTGAGCGCTACAACAAGGTGATCGACGTATGGACTCACGCAACAAATGAGACGTCTGACAGCCTGATGCATCACTTGGGAGAAGACAAGCAAGGTTTCAATCCTGTCTTCATCATGGCCGATTCGGGGGCAAGAGGAAGTCGAGACCAGATTAAACAGCTTGCCGGCATGCGCGGATTGATGGCCAAGCCAAAGAAATCGATGACTGGAAGTAAGGGGGAGATCATCGAGAACCCCATTACCTCTAACTTCAGAGAAGGGCTGTCGGTCCTCGAGTACTTTATTTCGACACACGGTGCCCGTAAAGGTCTTGCTGATACTGCCCTGAAAACGGCGGATGCCGGCTACCTGACGCGGCGGCTCGTGGACGTGGCTCAAGACGTGGTGGTGATGGAAGAAGATTGCGGCACCATCAACGGCGTTTGGGTCAGCGATCTCAAAGAGGGTGAGGAGGTTATCGAGCCGATCAATGATCGGATCCGCGGCCGAATTGTCCAGGAAGATGTTTATGTTGACGGTGAAATTGTCCTGAAATCCGGAACGCTCATTGACAACGCCGTAGCCGACGAATTCAAAGGCCACGATGTAGACCGCGTGTTCATCAGATCCGTTCTCACTTGTGAATCATACCGCGGCGTCTGCAAGAAGTGTTACGGCACAGACTTGAACACCAACAAGCTGGCGGCCATGGGTTCATCGGTTGGGATTGTGGCGGCTCAGAGTATCGGCGAGCCGGGCACCCAGCTGACACTTCGGACATTCCACATCGGCGGGACTGCCTCCCGTATCATCGAAGAGTCGGAAATGAAATCGATGCGGGATGGAAAAGTCGAATTCTCCGAAAACCTCGAATACGCCGAATTGATCGATACTGAAGAGGGATCGGGAATGCCAATCCGAAGAGTGCTTGTTCGAAACTCTTCCATCAAGGTGGTGGACGACAAGGGCGGAATCTCAGTATACAATTGCCCCTACGGCTGTACCCTCGAGGTGGAGAACGGGAAGAAGATCAAGAGCGGGAAAATCCTTTTCACCTGGGATCCTTACACGGACGGTGAAAGCTGTTCTGATGGTGAAAAACGGTCAGAAGGTGAAGGCCGGCGAGGTGCTGGTCAAGATTGCCAAGGAGATCGGAAAGACGCGGGACATCACCGGTGGTCTCCCAAGAGTGGCTGAACTGTTCGAGGCGCGGAAGCCGGCCGAGCCCGCTGTGGTTACCGATATCGATGGAATTGTCAGATTCGGTGAGCTGAAGCGAGGCATTCGCGAAATCATCGTGGAAGGCGCCCATGACGTCTCGAAGAAATACAAAATGCCTTACGGCCGCCATGTAATCGTTCACGAGAACGACAGGGTCAGCGCCGGTGACAGGCTCTGCGAAGGGGCCATTTCGCCTGAGGATATTCTTAACATTCTCGGCCCGGATAGAGTCCAGGAATACCTTGTGAACGAGATTCAGGAGGTCTACCGACTTCAGGGCGTCCGAATCAATGACAAGCATATCGAGGTCATTGTTCGGCAGATGATGCAGAAGGTCGAACTGGACGATCCCGGCGACACCAATTTCCTTGCGGCCGATCGGGTCAATCGTTCCGAACTCAATCTTGAGAACGAGCGTGTTTTGAAGTCCGGCGTGATTGCAGATCCGGGTGACTCATCCTATCTTGAAGGTGATCTAATCACCAAGTCGGAACAGCTGGAGATTAACAAACAGCTGAAGGAAGAAGAGAAAGCGGTCATCAAGACACGGAAATCACAGCCGGCGACATCACGGCCGCTGCTGTTGGGAATCACGCGCGCATCTCTTAATACGGAGAGCTTTATTTCCGCGGCATCATTCCAGGAGACAACGCGAGTTCTCACTGACGCATCCACGGAAGGGAAGGCAGATCGCCTGCTCGGGCTTAAGGAGAACGTGATCCTCGGCCGTCTTATCCCCGCCGGAACCGGATTCAAGAATGC
>LUOC01000094.1 GCA_001626655.1 Fidelibacterota bacterium REDSEA-S14_B6
GGAGTTAGGGCGCCGATATCGAGGCCGGCAGGAAACTTGATGCGTTTTTTCTCTTCGGACGAGAGTCCGGCGGTGACTTCCGCCCCTTTCTTTCGGCTGGCGATGAAACCGATGTAATAGTTGCCGAAAGTCCGCGAGATGTGAATGTATGCCCCGCCGGGGCGCTGGCCGAGAGGCGTGGATGAAAAGATGCTGTAAGCGAGAGCCGTCGCCAGAACGATGGGCGCGAACAGCAGATAAGCAAACGGGACGGCGCTCCCGGCCACGGCGCCGGCCTCGCCGGTCACGCGGAATATCCCAGCGCCTACGAGAATGCCAACAATGGTGGCATAGCCGGAGATTGGACCGAGATCGCGACGGAGGGAAGAATCACTCATGGGGAATTAAGTGCCGAAACTACTTTCGAAAGCGGCGAAAAGCAAGATGGGGAGACAGATTGGAGTGAAGGGCGAATCTGTCTAACTTTCACATGTGAAACTGTTGTTCCTAAACCGTCAGGTGGTGAGAGAACTCCTCCCCATGCGCGCCTGCATGGATGCGCTCGCGGACGCCTTTCGGGCCTATTCCAGCGGAAAGTCGGTTCAGCCGCTGAGGACCATGATGAAGGTGCCAGCGACGGACGACATACTCGCCTCCATGCCGGGCTACGACGGCGCGTCCCAATCGCTGGCGGTGAAGCTGATCACTGTTTTTCACGATGCGGCTGAGGCCGGTTTTGATTCGCATCAGGGACTGTTGGTCCTCTTTTCCGCAGAGCACGGCAATCCCCTCGCCATCATGGACGCCATCGAGATCACCGCCGTCCGGACCGCCGCTGCCAGCGGCGTCGCCACGGAGGCGCTCGCCAACGAGGATGCATCCACCCTCGCCATTCTCGGCGCCGGCGTTCAGGCGAGATCGCATTTCTACGCCATGAATGAAGCCCGCCATATCGAATCAGTCCGCATCTGGAACCGTTCCCGGCACGGCGCTGAAGTGCTGGCGGTCCAGCTCTCCCAGAGGGGGGGGTCAGCCGTCACTGTTACAGACACCGCCGAAGCCGCCGTGTCTGGCGCCGACCTCATCTGTACGCGACTTCCTCATTCCTAAGTCAGAAGGCGCCGTGGGAGATGATCATATCGTCGGCGAGATCGGAGAATTCCTTTCCGGGAAAGTCCGGGGGCGACAGAACAGGGACGAGATTACGCTCTTCAAGTCCCTCGGCATGGCCGTCGAAGATGTGGCGGCGGCCCACTTGATTTACGAAAGAGCAAAGGCTGAAGACAGAGGCGTCTGGACGGAAATGTAGCGGTGCGGCTACGCGCCGTGCGTAGTCATTATTCTCGTCATTCCCCCTCATCCTCCCTTCTCCCCCGAGTGGAGGAGGAACGGTCTTCGAGACGTGTCCGCTCTTAAGAATCTGGCCTGTTCGCTCCCGACCCAGGGTCTCCTCTCCCCGCCGCGATCAAGCCACTTACGGAGTATGTCAAACGGGGGAGAGGACTATCCACAGTATCCGTTGGAAGGTGAGAGGCAGGAGAGCGGAATGAACTAAACTGTTTCAACAGTTTAGGATGGAATCATTTCATATGGGTCACTTTGTCGGGCCTTTCCAGAACGGAAAATCCTTTGTCGGACAGATCGAAGGTTGGGGGAAAACCACTAAAGGCGTTATTGATCTGTTGGATTGACTAACCCACGACTTAAGTCGTGGGTTAGTAACGGTTTGTATCAAGATCGCGGTCTTAGCGGGATTTCCAAAAGAATAGTCCCACAAGAACAAGCAGAGCCACGGAAGTTGGGTCAAAATTTGCGGCATCCGTGACAAAATGAAAAATGCCCAAAGCAAGGAATAGAATGTTTATATAAACACCCATAATCATGGCGGGTTGTTTAAGGTTATCACCCGCCCAGGTAGGCATCAACCAGAATATTACAGAAAAGCCGAGCATGCAGAGACCTAGATTGTGCTCTAAATACGTGTGTTAGTGTCATTTTTTATCTCCTTGTTTTTTGATTTGCCCCAAAGTGGAATAGCCGAATGTAGAATTCCTCGCCCAAATAACCCACGACTTAAGTCGCGGGTTATAAGCGGACAGAAAGGGTGAACCGTTTAAACGGTTTATAGGCCCCTTTTGAAATGGGTTCCAAGGAAGCCTACAGACTCATGGCGGGATGAACAGTTCAGTTCCTTCACCTAATAATTCGCAAAATGGGTGTGGGCGATTTTCAGTCTTCCATTATCATTTTGGGTCAGAACAAAAGTAACAGGCCCTTTTTGCACTTCCTCTTTGGGTAAGGATTTGTCACCGAAATACCAAATGCCCGCTACCATGACCGACTCCCCATAGAATCGAGTTTCCAGTGCCTCAAGCCATAGAGACTTATCTGGTGTTTTCCCGCTAGAGACAAACCCAAAACCTTCATGGTGGGGTTTCATTTGATCGTACCCTTGGATCAAGCCCACTTTTTCTGATGAAAAATAGGTGAGCGACTCAGATTGTAAGAAGATATCATCCAAAAAGTCCAGATCGTAGGTGGCCCAGAGGTTTAGCCATTGATCTATAACGCTATCCACATCCTGTTGTGTGGGTCGATGAGTCGGTTCACAGGCAGCTATTGCCAGTGCGACCACAAGGAGGTTGATCCATTTCATACTAACTCTCTCTTCACTTAGTTTAATGATATAGAATTTGACGGCGAAATCTGATAGAAGTTATTGCTGGTCATGCGAATTATTCGCCTGAAGGCAATAGTTGGTCACCCATGAAGCGCCGGGCAAATTCAAAAGCTGCAGTGCGGGTTACCGGATTCCCGCCGTACGTGGGACGTCTCCCTGCGCAGAACGATAACGCCAGTTTTTGCCGAAAAGGTGTTGTCATAGGAATATTCAAAAAGTTCATCAGCACTTCACCCCGCGAATTCATTTCGAAGCGGCAGTCGGTAAAGGAATAGCCAGACTCATCGATCTCAGGGGGAGCCAACCGGTCAAATGAATGATGAACACCGGGGTAGACAGTAATGTCAATTTTCGACCCGGTGGCTTTAATCATCGGCACCATTTCTTCACAAGCTTCGGCGGGTGTCCAGTTGTCCAGCTCACCGATAAGAATATGGATTGGTGCGTCGGTGAACAGCGGCTCCTGAGGCTGAACAAAACAGGGCGGGTAAAAGGCCAAATGTGCGGCAAAGGAAGCATCTTTCGAGATGGCATTTTTCAGCGGTTTCCAGGCGGAAAAGAGGGTCACGCCTCCACCCAAACTCCACCCCGTGATGGCCACCCGCTTGCCATCTATTCGGGGGTCTCTACGCAAGGTATCCAGCGCTCTGTATGCGTCCAGCACCATCATGGCCGTTGTTACGGAAATCTGTTCCCCAACTGTGGAGGTTACGTTCCGGCTCTTAAAACTTTGCAATGCAAAGGTTGCAATTCCCATAGAGCGATACATCTCCATGTATTCCAAATGATGATTGCCCCACCCCAGGCTGCCTGCAACGCCTAACACCAGGGGGAAAGGACCTTCACCATCCGGAAGGTGAAGAATGCCCTGAACCTGCTGGGCAGGTTGATTTTCGAGATCTGTAATAATATGATAAAATGCGAAAGGGTTGGCGCTGGTGAATGATACAACCTCCGGCTCGGCGCCAAAGAGAAGAGAACAGACGAGGGTGGCTATCGGTATTCTTATTTTAACGGTTACTGCCTTACAGCCACCATCATGATTTCCACGAGGGCGTCCCGGGGGATACGTGCCGCTTCCACCACAGCGCGGGCAGGCTTATTCTCCGAGAAGTAGGTGGCGTAAACATCGTTGAGAGCCTTGAAGTCGTTCAGGTCAGCCAGAAAAGCCTGCACCTGCACCACATGGGAGTAGTCAAATCCGCCAGCCTGAAGTACGGCGCCGAGATTTTTCATGACACGGTGCGTCTGCGCCTGAATCCCCCCTTCCACCAACTTTCCGGTTGTGGGGTCGAGAGCGATCTGCCCGGCGAGGTACAAGGTATTCCCAACTCGGATGGCCTGGGAGTAAGGACCGATAGCGGCGGGAGCGTCCGGTGTGGAAATCACCTCCCTGTCACCGCCGCCCGTGCAGCCCGAGACGAGCAGTGCCGCAGTCAGCAGAATGGTGTGGCGCACTACGACTTGGGGGCGCCGTTCTTCACAATATCCGTCATGGCGTCGGTGAACCGGTCGATCTCTTCGATGGTGGTGTAGACGTGGGGCGTCACCCGGCACCCTTCGAACTCGGGATGCTTGATGGCCACCACGAAGATGCGGTACTTATCCCAGAGATGTTTCGCCACATCGTGGGTGTCGATCCCTTCGACTTCCACCGTGGCAATGCCGCACGCCTTTCTCGGCTTGAGGCTGGTGTGGAGACGGATTCGATCGTATTCCAGAAGCGGCTCGGCCCACCGGTTTCTCAGGTAGACCATCCTCGCCTCCTTGTTCTTGCTTCCGATCCCCTGATGGAAGGTGAGGGCGTCGCCGATGGCGAGGTAGTTGGCGGCGGGATGTGTGCCGATCTCCTCAAACTTGCGGATGTCATCCATCTCGCACTCCCCCGGCGCCTGCATGGGCCAGAGGTCCGCAATCTTGTCTTTCTTGACGTAGAGCAGCCCCGTGCCGTGAGGAGCACAGAGCCACTTGTGGAGACTGCTGGCGTAGTAGTCACAGTCGAGATCGGCGGCATTGAAATCGAAATGGGCGAAGGTGTGAGCGCCGTCCACGATGACGGGGATCCCTTTCTTCCGCGCCATCCTGACAATCTTCTTTACAGGAAGTATCTGCCCTGTAACATTGATCATGTGGCACATGAGGATCAGTTTTGTTTTGGACGTAATCCCCTTCTTGAAGAGCCGAACAACTTCATCATCGTCCTCGGCGGGGATGGGAATCTTGAACTGTTTCATGACGATGCCGTCCCGGCACTCCCGCTGCTTGAACGTGTTAATCATTCGCCCGTAGTCCTGCGTGGTGGTAAGCACTTCATCGCCGGGCTCGAGGTCAAAGCCGTTCTGGCATATCTGGAGTCCTTCGGAAGCGTTGCGCGTCAGGGCGATCTCTTCGGGATCGCACCCGTGGAAACGAGCGAGGCGGCGGCGGACGGGCTCACGCTGGGGCTCGAGGATGCGCCACATGGAGTAGGCGGGAGAGGTGTTGGAAAAATCGAGATGCCGCTTCATGGCGTCCTGGACGACGGCCGGCGACGGGCTGACCCCCCCGTTGTTGCATGAGGGCCGGTTCAATGGCGGCGACTGTGGCGGCTGCGGTGACGGGCCTCGCTACGGTGCCCATAAATGATCTTCGATCCATCGTTTTCATATGAACCTCCTAAGGGGTCACTGTTTCCAGAGTGTACGAACGGAGAGCCAGTTTATCAAGAAAATCGGAACTACATGGGATTTTCAGGCTTTAGGTGCTCGGCGAGGAATTTCCATATTTTCAGCCTGATCTTTCTCGCCTCGGCAAAGTCCATTCTGTCAAAGGAGTGTCCGCCGGGGATATCTTCGAAAATCTCGTATTCAAACCCTTTCTTGCCGTTCGCCTCCAGCGCCTGTATGAGACGCTCAACCTCCAGCACATTGACGTCGCCATCGTTGGTGTTCGTGTGAATAAGGAGCGGCGTCCCGTCATACTTGTGCGTGTTCCACGACGGCGACCGCCGCTTGTACTCCTCCACATCTTCATATGCCGATTTGCCGATGTGATAATCGACGGAATAGAGGTCTCGATACCCTTGCGTTTTGTACCCCATCCGGGCTATGAGATCGCTTACCGGTACGCCGGCGTAGGCGACAGCGAAATCTCTGCCGTGCTCGAAAATATTCATCAGAGCATGAAGGCCGCCGTGGCTCCAGCCGACAATTCCCACACGGCGCTGATCGAGAAAGTTGTATCGCTCCAGCATGTAGTTCCGGGCGGCGTAGGTGTCTTCGATTTCGAGGCCGCCGTAGTCGATAGCCTCATAGGTTCGGCGGCCGTACCCCGTACTGCCCCTGTATTCCGGCGCCACGATGGTGTAGCCCTGAGTCAGCAGTTCCCGGAGCACATTGGTGAACCCGGAAGAAAAATTGCTGTGGACGCCGCCGTGGGGAAGAACGATGAGGGGCTGCTTCTTCTTTCTATCCAAATCTTTGGGGATAAAAACGTATGTCCAAAACCGCCACGGGTTGCCGGCCCCCTGAGCGGTGGGGTTGGGCTGATTTCTGAGAGGCGGACCTGTGATCCGGGCAATGTCGATCTCGGCGATATCTCCGAGTCGATGGAAGAACATGAGGTCATCCACCTGCCGGGACACCTGATCGAGTCTGTGACGGAGGTATCGGTTCTGTCTCTCCAACTTCTCGTTCAAGTTCGACACGGTCGGCAGCGACTGTTCCTGTCCGCTCAGCGACGCGACATAGATTATCATTCCAATAACTACCTTACCGATAGAATGCATTCCTTTTTTCATGGCGTCTCCATGTTTAGTCCACTTGTTTTACAATTCTCCCTGCCATCCAGCTGTTGAGCCACCAGAGCACCATCAGAACAACGCCCCACTGTAGAAAGCATGTCATGACGCTGTAAGGCGAGAACGGATTGTACCAGTCGTCCGGCGCATAGACGGTGGCGGCAAGTGAAAGCCACCAGATCAGCAGAGCAACGCCGAGCGTTGGCACGACATAACTGACCACCTTGTCCCACCACGGGCCGAGGTTCCAGTCGTTTTTGTTCTGGAGCACCTCCTTCTCCCTCAGTTTCGTAATTCCGTGCCGCAAGACCGCCACCGCCACAAAGACGCCGGAGATCATGAGCGCAATCCCCCAGACAAAATCCTGATTCCCGAAAAATTCAAGGTTCCTCGCCGACGGAATTCCTAAGAGATAGCTCGCCGCCACCACACAGCCGATGGCTGTTTTCCGCTTGAGGCCGAGGTCGATCAGATTCCTACTGGTCAATTCCATCATGGAAATGAGCGACGAGAATCCGGCAAATGAGAGGCCGAGGAAAAAGAGGATGGCTACCGGCTTACCGAGGGGCATTTTTGCGAATAGCTGGGGCATCCAGATAAATGTGAGGCCCGTGGCGGCGGGGCCGCTCTCTTTCATGACTCCAAGAATTTCTCCGTTCGTCATCCCCTCCGTACCGAGAATGGAAAAGACCGTCCCGAACACCATGAGCGCGGCCAGGAGTGAAACTGTGTTGTTCCCGATGGCTGTGATAAAAGCGTTCTTCACCACGCCGTACCTTCGCCGGATGTAGATGGCGTACGTGAGGAAAAGTCCCCAGCCGGCGCCCGTGTCCCAGGCGTTCTGTGTCAGCGCCTCGAGCCACAGTCTGGGGTTGCTCAATTGGCTCCACTGAGGTGTGAACAGGTAAGTGACGCCGTTCCATGCGCCGGGCAGTGTGAGGGCCCGGAAAACGGAAAGAACAACGATTGCGAGCAATGTCGGAATCAGCACCTTGTTTACTTTCTCAATAGAAGAGACCCCTTTCCAGATGGCGAAAGCTCCCACGCCCATGGCCGTACCGTGAAACAAGAGTGGAAAGAGGCTCGACTGGTAATCGTTCCAGAGCGCCCATGAAGCTTCCGTACCTGCAGGCAGGGGGTGGAGAAGCATTTGTATGAAATAGTAGATACACCATCCTACAACAACCGAATAGTAGAACGTGATGGCGCTGGAGACGAAACCGACGAAACCGCCCATCCAGGCGAACTTGCCCCCCACGAGGGAGACAAAAGCGCCTATGGTCCCTTTTCGAGAGCGCCGCCCCATGATGTATTCGGCGATGATAAGAGGGATGCTCCAGAGAAAGAGAAAAATGACCCACGCCACAAGGAACGCCCCGGCGCCCTCTTCCCCGCCGTTGCTGGCGGCGATCCTTGGGAAACGCCAGATGTTGCCCGTCCCCACGGCGATGCCGAGGGCGCTCATGAGGAAGCCTAACCGGGAGGAAAACCGCTGGTCCGATTCTTGTGCTGCCACCACTTCCCCTTCCTTAACTAATCAGAATTCCACTGTCTGCCGTGTGCCGAATCCCGGCCCCAGCAGTACAGCATTCAGAAGCATTCTTTCGCCGCCCAGAAAATAACCTCGGAAATTGGGGTCGGTGGCGAACATTACCACTTGGCCCTTACCTACTGACTCCCTCGCCGAATAGACCGACTCGGCCCACCGCTCCCGGGCCTCGGGCCAGAGGATTCCAGACAATTTTACATTTTCATAATCTCCGAACCGCCCCGCCACACTGCCGCTCTTTTTTGTGACGTAACTGTAGGAACCACGCACCATGATGGGGACGTCCGGCCCGAGGCCGAAGCTGAGCCACTGCTCCTCGTCCAAATTCACCCGCATGATTACACCGGAGGGGGACAGTTTTCTCGCCAGTTCATCCGCCTCCTTGGTGACGTCCGAGACGGCGCCGTCCGCTGATTCCTCGTCTCCTTCCGGCCGTTTCCCTTCCCACACTGCAAGGCTGTCCACTGATGGCGATTCAGCCTCTTTCGCGAGGGCTAGGGCTGAGCTGTACTCATCGAGTTTCTCTAACACCTGACGTTTCTGCCGAACGGAGATTAGTCCCACCGATGTGTCTGCCACAAACGCCGCCGCCGAGCCAACCGCCACCAGCGTACCGCCGTCTTCGATCCACTCCTTGAGGTGTTTCACACCCCCCTCAGCCAGAAGCCGTTTGTACGTCGTGGGACCGCCGGAGGCCGAGGGCAGAATCAGAACATTATACTTGTCAAGGTCGGTCCGAGCTAATGCGGTAGAACTGAGGGTGGAAGCGGCCATATTGACCTTTGTGTCAAGGGTGTGCCAAATGGTACCGAAACTGTAGGTCGAAATTGTTTCGCCACCCACGAGCGCCACCTTCGGCCGTTGCAGTTGAACAAACTCACTGCCGCCGAGGTCGGGCCCGGATGACGCCAGACCGAAATCGAGCCCTTTCAGGGTTACGCCAGTGGCTCGGGCGATCTCCCCGAGGGTTCTCTCATCCAAATCGGGATTGGCGTTGCTTCGGATGAGGAAGCTCCCCCTCGGGAAACTGGCCCCATCCACATCGAACCGTTTCCGGCTCGACCACAACTTGACACCCAGCAAGGATGGCTCCGTCGTCGGAGCCGGAAAAGGCATATCCCACTTTGGGCTTCCTGCCGGAGACATTCCCTTCTCTACTCTTCGCTTTATAGGGTCCGGACTTCACCGCCGGCATGTTGCTTGTGAAGTAGGCCGGAACGTCATAGCCCAACGCCAATGACCATCCTGTGGCGTCGTAGAGGCGTGTGCCGCCATGCTTGAGCCGAGCCTTACGCTGCCTCTTCAGGAATTCGTTCCCGTGGCGGATTTCAAATGTGAGGATCGCCTCCACGAGGTTCCGGTTCGGCTGGTTCAGCGGCACGATGAGCGTCCCTTCAGGAAAGTTCACTTCCTTAACTGTTGTACCGTCTCTCCCGGTGAGGTTCCTCCCGCGGAACGGCTCTCGAGCCGTCTCAACCTCAATCCCCTGAAACGTGAGGGCGGAGGCGAATTTTGCAAATCTGCTCACATTCTCCGACGGAGGAAACAGGAACACTTCCCGGCGGGACTTTCCGCCGGCCGCGCGCTTCCTGTGCTCATAATAGTCGCGGATGAGTGATTCCCTGTTGGAAGCGATGGTGGTGAGGTTCGCCATGGAACTGGTGAACTGATGATGGACTGTCTCCCTGTAGGTCATGACGGTACCATCGGGACGTTTCACGCGAGAACCGTCCACGCCGGCCTGTTCGTAGAGAACGCCCACCGCTCCGAGATACATGGGCCAGGAACTTCCGTAACCGGGGTACATCTCTTCGTTCCACTCCCGTGTGTAGTAGCTCCACCCCTTGCTGTCAAACTCCTCCGCCTGCTCTTTGGCAAAGAGATTCCACCACTTCATAGACTCCTTCGGCAGGAACGGATTGAACGGCTCCCGAGGAGGCGAAAATAGGTAGGTGTCGTAAGGCCCCATCTCGTGGCAGTCAAGAACAAACTGGGGATTCCATTTTAGGATGCTTTCCACACGGCCGCGAGTCTCAGGGTGAACGAGGAGGAACCAGTCCCGGTTCAGATCGAACAGATAGTGGTTGCCTCTTCCATAGGGCCAGACGCCGCGATGGTGGAAGCTCTGAATATCGCCGCTTGGGACAACACTGTTGTACTGCTCCATCTGTTTGACAAACCGCATCCGTCCGTCGGGATTCTGGGTTGGGTCGATGAGGACCACCGTGTTATCGAGGATACGCTTCGTCCGCCTGTCTTGACCGGCAAGGAGGTGATAAGCGAGGTAGACACTTGCGTCCACACTGGACAGTTCGTCACCGTGGATGCCGTAACCGAGCCACGCAACAGCCGGGAGCTCTTTGATCAACGTTTCGGCCTTACCGTTGTTCACTTTCAGATCGGCCAGATCATCCATGTCAGAGCGGATCACCTCCAGCCGGGCGAAGTTCTTTCTGGATGTAATTGCGAGATAGACAAGCTCTCGCCCCTCGTAGGAGTGAGCATAGACATTGAGCACGGGACGGTATAGTCGCCGAGGCCCGGGGTGGGGTGGATCCTTGTGCTCTGGGCCATGAGGCCGGTGACAACAGTTAACAGAAGCAGTTTTTTCATAACATTTTCTCCAATTCAAAGCAGTCAGCGAAAACATCTTTACATTCGCTCAGGATGGCCGCCGTGGCACCCCACACTTTCAGCTCTCCGAAATGGAAAAATGGGACATCCACATCCACACCGCGGATTGTCCTCAACTCCCGGCCCACAAGCGAATCATTCAGCAGGGCGGACATCTCAATGGCGTGGAGGGCGGCCACTTCAGTCTCATCTATGGCCGTTTCCAGCTCTCCATTGCTCCATCCGACAAAGGGGTGGACGCGGAAGCCGCTCACTGGAATAAACAGCGTTGTCAGTTCACCAAGGAGTGTCACAACACCGGGCGACACGCCGATCTCCTCCTCCGTCTCCCTCAGGGCTGTTGTCTCCAACGGCTCATCGTCTTCCTGAGCTCCGCCGGGGAGGGAGAGCTGGCCGGGATGATACTCCACCGAATGGGACCGTTCCGTCAGAAAGAATGACCAGTTCCCGTCTTTCCTGAAGAGAAGAATGAGGACCGCCGAAGGGACCGCCTCTTCCTCTGTTTTCATGAGGGGCGGGACGGTTCTCGGCTGAGGCGCCATGCGGGCCTGCGCCGTAACGCCGGGGAGAGGCAGGGCGAGCCGACTTCTCAGCTCTTCAATAAACGACAGCGCTACCGCGATCGCGCTCTCTCCACCCAAAAATTCACCTGATCTTCCAAAACGTCGAGAGGGACAGAACCGTTCCCGAGGACCACATCGTGAAACTCTCTCACATCAAAATCTTCTTTAAGAATCTCCTCAGCATGGCGGCGCAACTCCTTGATCTTCAGCTCGCCCATCTTGTACGCCAGCGCCTGCCCCGGCCAGGAGATGTACCTGTCCGTCTCCGTGGTCACTTCGTGGATCGGCAGGGCCGTTCTCGCCGCCATGTAATCGATCACCTCCTGCCTCGTCCATCCGAAAGCGTGAATCCCTGTGTCGACCACAAGCCGGCACGCCCGCCACATCTCATAGGTCAGTCGACCGAAATTGCTGTAGGGATCGGTGTAGAAACCGGCCTCCAGTCCGAGCCATTCAGAATAGAGCCCCCACCCTTCTCCGAAAGCCGACAGATAAAGGTGCTGTCTAAACCGCGGAAGGTCTTCCAGTTCCCTTGCGATGGCGTTCTGAAGGTGATGGCCCGGGACAGCTTCGTGAAGTGATAGCGCCTCAAGATTATAGAGGGGTCTGACGTCAAGAGCGTAGGTGTTGACCCAGTAGTACCCCGGTTCGGTCGACCCCTTCGAAGGCCCCACGTAGCGGCCGCTTGTGTACTTCGGCGCAATATGGTCCGGCACCGCCTGAACACCGTATGGCAGCCGCGGCAGGTTGTTGAACAGTGACGGCAGTTGGGCGTCCATCTTCTTTGCGATAAACGACGCCTCTTTCAGCAGATCCTCTGGCGTCTCGGCATAGAACCGGCGGTCGGTCCGGAGAAAGTTGAGAAACTCCTCAAACGTCCCCTCAAACCCAACTTCCTCGATGACGCTCATCATCTCTTGCTTAATTCTCTCCACCTCGCCGAGGCCGATGTTGTGGACCTCCTCCGGCGTCAAATCGAGCGTGGTGAAATGATTCACTCGATACTGGTAATAGGCGTCGCCATCCGGGAATTCCGATGCGCCGATGGTCTGCCGCGCATTCGGATAGTACTCATCCTGAAAAAATGAGAGGAATCGTCTGTACCCCTTCACAGCGCCGTTCAGGACAGCGGTACGTCCTGCAGTCTTCAGTCGGTCGTGCTCACCGGCAGGCACCGACGCCGGAAACTCGAGAAACGGGCCGTAGAAGACACTCTCCTCGGCACCGCTCACAACATGAGTCTTGATTGTCACATCATAGCCGTTCAAGACGATTTGCGGAACAGTCATACCTCTCTCGATCCCCTCCCGCATGAGGGCAATATGGTCGTCCATGTAGGACGGGATCTCCTCGAGGCGGGCGATGTAGTTTTCGTAGTCCTCAACGGTCTGAAGCGGAACGCGGCGGGGGAGGCTCGCCAGACCGATGTGAAAGCCGGAATCGGCATTCAGCGGCATCAGGTAACCCTTAAACTTGAAGTTGCGAATTCTGTCCTCAACTGTCCGGCGGAATATCTTGAGGTTAATCTGGGACTGACTGTCCATTCGGACTACGTCGAGCGCGTCCACTCTTTCGAGAATTGTTTTCCAGAACTGGGCCCGCCGTTCCATATCGGCCTGACTGTTTGAGGGGAGACGGTCATTGGCCGTATGGACGCCCACGTTGGTGGCAAAGAGAGGGTTCTCCTCCAGCCGGAAGGACCAGGCGTCATCGAGAATTTCCTGAAAGGTGTTATCGGGGTTCTCCCGCACACATCCCACAAGGAGGAGAAGAGCAAGGATCGAAATTGTCTGCTTTTTCATTCTGTTCGGGTCTGGTTAGAGCGGAATGAGCAACCCCGCGCTCAGAGGTGCGAAATTAACGTTTTCTGCCCGAGATTCGAACCGATCATTTCTCCCGGGCGATCACGTTCTCCAGCCTCTCAAGTTCCTCAGCGGCCGCCGTATCGCCCAGATAGGCCGCCTGTCTCATCTGTTCCGCCGCTTCGGCGAGAGCACCGTTTTCTTCAAACAGAACCGCCAGATCTCTCCGCAACTCGATACTGTTCGGCTTTCCCCGCAGTTTCTTCATCAAGACATCTCTTTCCTGCTCAAACTGAGCGACGGCCTTGAATCGCCGGCTGTATTCCCGTGCCTCGGCGCGCTGACCAAGTTTCCGGGACACCTGAGAGAGGCCATAAAGCACTTCCGATTCCCTCGGGTTCAGCCGGTGTGCCGCTTTGAACTGAGTCACTGCTGAAGCCCACTGACTTTTCCTTTGGTAGGCCTGCCCCAGATGAAACAGTATATCTGCGTCCTCTCGATCCAGCTCGGCAGCTTGAGTGAGAAACGACAGCGCCTCATCGGTCTCATTCTCCGCCAGAGCCACAAGCCCCTTGAAATGCTTCACAGAGGGCGAAGAGGGGTTCAGCTTATCAGCTTCATTCAGGGCCACCTCCGATTCGTCCAGCCGTGAAAGGTAGTAGAGAGCCACCCCCCGCTTGTAATGTCCGGTCCAGAAGTCCGGATTAATGGCGACCGGCTTGGTGTACGCTTTCAGCGCATCGTTGTGTCGGGATGCTGACTTGTGAATGTCCCCCATCTGAATGTGGATAGACGGCGCCGAGGGGTTTTGCTCTATCCCTTCCTCGAGAATTGCCAGTGCATCTTTCTGGCGGCCGAGACTGACATAGATTTGGCCAAGGGTTACATAGGATTTCGCCGCCGCTGGAGTGAGACGCATCCCCGTCTGCACATGTTCAATCGCTTTGCCGTACTGCCGCAGAAGATAGTACGCTTCCCCAAGATCGTGGTGTACCTGCGGCAGGTTCGGGCGTCGGGCGATCACCCTCAGAAAATGCTGGACGGCCGTCTTTGGCTGTCCCGCGCGAACGTAGGCCCTGCCGAGCCAGTACCACCCGAATAGGTTGTGGGGATCGACTTGCGTCGCTTTGCCAAGCCAGTCGATAGCGGTATCGAAC
>LUOC01000095.1 GCA_001626655.1 Fidelibacterota bacterium REDSEA-S14_B6
GATGAATATCGTTCTGAACGTGGTCCCCAATCCGGCGGCCCGGCTCGTGATGCTGTTCCGTCAGGATCCCACCATTGAAACCACTTCGTATACAACGACAGAAGGGGCCGCCGTCCCAATGCGGATTCATCACCCTTCCGACGATGGCCCGACGCCAGCGCTCATCATCTATCCCGGCGCCTCGCCCGCCGCCGAGGAACACGAAGCGGTCAATGTCCTTGCCCGAGCCCTCGCTTCGGCAGGGATTCGCACTTTTCTCCCGAGAATTCCCGACTTGAAGGAGGTCCTCGTGAGAGAGGAATCGGTGGAGCATATAATCAATGTGTATCTTGCGGTGGAAGTGCGAGAGGACGTCGATCCGGCGAGGATCGTCGGGAGCGGGGTCAGTTTCGGCGGAAGCCTCTTCATTAAAGCGTGCCTGGACAACAGACTGAAAGGTAAACCGGCGGCGGTGTTTTCTTACGGGAGCTACTTCGATTTCAGCGAAGGTCTCCAGTTCTCCATGACCGGCGCCTGCTCGGATGGAGAAAATGAATACCATATCGAACCCCACGACTGGGGACGGATCGCCTTTTTCCATAATTATCTCGAGCATCTCGATGAGCCGTGCAATCCAGAGAATATTCATCGATACCTTCTCGATGAAGTGGCCAACGATGGAGAGGAAGGGGAGTCACTCTATGAAACTTTTCCGGAAGAAGACAGGGCTGTGATTGACAAGATTGTTTCAGATCAGAGCGAGGAGGCCGTCGCCATGGCCGAGAACGTTTTGAAAAAGATAGAGCCGATGGTGGCACGGCTTTCGCCCTCAACCTTTCTGGACAAGATCGATTTCCCCGTCCATCTCATGCACGGGGCAAACGACAACATGATCCCTTTCACGGAAACAGTTCGGTTCGCAAAGGCTCTCGCCGAGAATGGCGGAGAAGTACACAGCTTCGTCAGTTATCTCTATTCTCATTCAGAAATTGAGGGCCACGGTAAAGGTCTCTTCGGTTTTATCTCCGAGTTGTGGCGGATGGGGCGGTTCCTCGGATCGGTGCTGAGACCGGTTCTCTAAGCCGATTTTGGCCAAAAAATCTCTCGTCGAGCGCCTCGTCGAAAAAACTTGACTTTACCGAGGAGAAAGTGATAAACTTCCCGTCGAGAAGCCTTTTAACATTTCTCTAACCAAAAAAGAAGGAGAGAATCATGGCTGAAGTGGTCTCAAAAACAGGTGTTTCGAAAGAGTCCGGATATCTGTACTACCTCGGAAAGGACGGCAATGTATGGCGTTCTAAAATGGCACGTGCAGGAAAAGGCGGCGGCAATGCGGAAAAAGTTGCCAATGCTGGCGTATCGCGGGAGTCAGGCTATTTATACTACGTCGACAAGAACGGCGATGTTGCCAGATCTCCCATGGCGAGAGGTCGTTAATACCTGGTTCAATCCACGACTGGAAAAACCCTCGGTTTCGGCCGGGGGTTTTTTCTTTGGGGCGAATCAGACCGCGCCGATTAAATTCAAGCAAAGATTGTTGATCACTTAAAGAGAGAGATTGATGAAAGTCATCTTGGGAATTCTGATTATTGTTTCACTTTCTGCGGGACAGGTGAACTACAGTTCTCAAATCCAGCCCATCTTCAATCAGAACTGTACCGGTTGCCACGGGAGCAACGGCGGCCTGAACCTTACTTCCTATGCCGAGCTGATGAAAGGGGGAAACAGCGGCGACGTGGTAAACGCGGGGGACGCTGCCAACAGTCTGTTGGTGCAGCGGATTGATGGCACAATTACACCGAGGATGCCGCAAGGCTCCGATGCCCTTGCCGATTCGACGATTGATCTCATCGAGCGGTGGATCAACGAAGGCGCTATGGAAGAGGCGTCCATCACTGAGGAAGAACCGATGCCGGTCCAGTTTGAGATTGCCGGGAACTTCCCCAATCCCTTCAACCCGTCCACACGCATCGTCATCAGTGCCAACAGGGAAGTGGAAGGGAGCGCCGTGATCGCCACAGCTTCGGGAAGGACAGTTTTTGACTTCGGCAACCTTCGGATGAATCCCGGAGCAAACAGCCTCGTCTGGCAGGGCGAAGACAACAACGGCAGGAGACTCTCCTCTGGACCTTACCTTTTTATCTTCAGGAGCGCTGACCAAATACTTTCTCACAGGATGATCCTTTTGAAATAGGGCCGGGATCCTCTCTGCGCATCGGTCCACTGATGAAAACCGAAGTTCGGTCTTTTTTTGCGGCAGTGAGTCTAACCCTGTCCATCGGTTGTGTTGACATGGGCAGCGAGCCGAAAACGATTCCTCCCCAGGGAGCTTCAAGTTTCGCCGATGATATTCAGCCCATCTTCAATACCAGTTGCGCCCTTTCGGGCTGTCACGTTTCGAGGGTCTCGAGACCGCCCGATCTCAGGAAAGGGAAGAGCTATTCAGAGATCGTCAATGTTGAGTCGCCAAGTTTTGGTCCACTGAAGCTGGTTGATCCCATGAAGCCGGATGACTCGGTGCTCTATCTGAAGATTACAGGCAACTCGACCACCGGTTCTAAAATGCCGCCCGGGGGTACTCTCAGTGACGCGAACATTTCCGC
Source organism: Fidelibacterota bacterium REDSEA-S14_B6 (assembly GCA_001626655.1). Lineage (GTDB taxonomy): Bacteria > Fidelibacterota > Marinisomatia > Marinisomatales > S15-B10 > S15-B10. The sequence continues at coordinate 2,583 of LUOC01000095.1, forward strand.
AATACGAGCGTGGATAGCTGAAGGGGCGGAGAACAATTGAAGAGCCGAAGTGGACTGTCCTGCGGCATCCTCGCGATGGCGATGGGAGTGAACTTTCTCTCGGCAATCCCTCGGTTTGCCATCAAGGAGGGATCGTGCAATACGTGCCATGTCAATCCCACCGGCGGCGCCCTCCGGAACGATTACGCCAGCCTCATCATATCGTCCGATGAACTTCCCATGCCAAAGAGCGCCGCACTTGTCCAGTTGACCGATCCCGGACAACTCACCGACCATCTCCGAATTGGCGCGGACCTTCGGGCACAGTTCATCGCCGACAGCGACGAATCGGCGTTCTTTCCTATGCAGGCCGATTTTTACGCCCATTACGACTTCGGCGGTTTTGTAGGCGTCTATGTTGAATCTGAGGCGTTGCGCAGCACCACAGAATACTGGTCGAACGTTTTCCTTCCGTTCCTGAACAGTTTTGTGAAAGTGGGGAAACTGCGTCCCTCATACGGCCTTGGAGTGGATGACCACACCTCTTTTATTCGTGGAGGTAACATTAAGAGAACTCACGGGTTGGTGAAAGAGGGGCTCCCGTTCTCGCCCATGAGTCCCCCCGTGAACGGAGCCGGACTCGGTTTTTTCGGTACCGACTATCTTGTAACGGCAAGCATCTCAAACGGCTTTATCGCCGGTGAGTCCGGGGAGGCGGCTTTTCTCGGACCGCCGGACAGCCGAACGGTGGTCGTGAGAGGGGAGCGCTCGTTTTCCGCGGGGGAGTTAAACGGCTTCGCCGGGGCGTCTTATCTGTCCGAGGGGGAGACGGTTCTGAAAGGTGTTTTCGGAGGCGCCGCCAGAGGCCCCTTCCACTGGACGGGAGAGGTAGACCTGATGACCGGTTGGAGCGGCGATGTGACAGGAGTTGCCTCTTACAACGAAATTGCCTGGATCGTCAGACAGGGGGTTCACCTGCTGGCAAAATATGACTTCATCGACGAGGATATTGAGGTGCTGGAAAATGCGCTTTCGAGATTCTCGCTGGGTGTTGAACTTTATCCCTTCAGTTTTCTGGAGTTCAAGCTCCAGATGAGGAAGACTGCTGTCGCCGGTGGGGAGACTTCACCGGTCGAGATTCTCTTTCAAACGCATACGTGGTTCTGAGGAGGCATTAGTATGAAAAAGTTTCTGATCGTTATTGCGGCAACGACTGCAGTCCAATCGCTTTCAGCGCAGGATGTGAAGAATCTTCAAATCCTCTCCTTTAAAACTAAGAAGGAGACGATGGATTTTATGAAGAAGACCATAGCGCCGTCGGTGGGGGTGAAGTGTTCCTACTGTCACAACGTGCGCGATTTTCCTTCGGACGAAAAAAACCACAAAAAGATCACGCGGGAGATGATGCTCATGACCCAAAGGATCAACGAGAATACGATCAAGCCGCTGAAGTACAAGCCGGTCACCTGCTGGACGTGTCACCAGGGGAACGTCTATCCGCCGCGGCACAAAGATGACAAGAACAAGGGGCATGAGCATTGAGTAAGGAGATTTCCCATGTCGGCTGAAAAAGCAGTCCTGTACGCCAAGGAGAACAGCGACCGTTTCCTTGAGGAGTTGAAGGAACTGGTGGCGATCCCCAGCGTCTCCAGCGATTCGAACTGTCTCGGCGAAATGAAGGCGTGCGCCAAGTTTGTTGAGAACGCCATTTCAAGCATCGGTTTTGATCGAGTAGAGATGGTGGAGACGAAGAAACATCCCATTGTCCACGGCGAATGGCTCGGTGCGCCGGGCGCCCCCACCGTTCTCCTCTACGGCCATTACGACGTCCAACCTGTCGATCCTCTCGAACTGTGGGAGACACCCCCCTTCGAGGCATCCGAGCGGGACGGCCGCCTATACGGGCGGGGGACAGTGGACGACAAAGGGCAATTCTACCTCCACCTCAAGGCGATGGAGTCGTGGCTGAGTTCGTCCGAGAGTCTCCCGGTGAATATGAAAGTAATTATCGAAGGTGAAGAAGAGGTGGGGAGCGAGAGCCTCGAGCCGTTCCTCGACGACAACCGTGAAATGCTGTCGGCGGACGTGGCGGTCATCTCTGATACAAGTATGATCAAGAAAGGATGGCCCTCCATCACCTACGGTCTCAGGGGAATCGCCTACTTTCAGATCGATCTGAAAGGCCCTTCCCAGGACCTCCACTCCGGAATTTTCGGCGGCGCGGTGAAGAACCCCATTCACGCTCTCACGGAGATCATTGGAAAGCTGAAAGACGAAAATGGCCGCATTTCCATTCCCGGACTCTACGACGATGTGGTGGAAGTTACGTCTGAGGAGCGCGCCGACATGGCCGAACTCCCGTTTGAGGAAGAGCTGTTCCTCGAGGAGGTGGGCGCTCCCCGACTGAGCTGGGAGAGCGGTTACACGCCGCTAGAGAGTTTGTGGTGCCGCCCGGCGTTGGATGTGAACGGAATTTGGGGAGGTTTCTCGGGAGAGGGGTCAAAGACAGTGATCCCTTCGGAGGCCCACGCCAAGGTGAGTATCCGGCTCGTCCCGAATCAGGAGCCGGACGTCATCGGTGATCTGCTGGAAGCGTATGTGAAGGAGATCGCCCCGCCGGAAGTAGAGGTGACCGTTCAGAGAATGCACGGCGGTCGTCCGTTCCTGGGCGATCTTTCCCATCCCGCGTTTGCGGCCGCGGGCAGAGCCCTTGAAAAAGGGTTTGGGGCAAAGGCGGTCTGCATTCGGGAGGGGGGCTCAATTCCGTTTGTGCGGAACATGAC
>LUOC01000096.1 GCA_001626655.1 Fidelibacterota bacterium REDSEA-S14_B6
TAGCCGCCGATCCAGCTTGTGGCCGATGTGTCGGCAAAGCCGTTCATAGACATGTAGAGATTGGTCCCTCCGATGTAGACTGTCTTATGGTCGTCCGGCTTCACCTCCACCACGAGGTCGTAACCGAACTGAGAATCGAAGTCGCCCACGGCGCCACCGTAAGTAGGAATGTTCGCCGATAGGTCTGTCCACGTACCGCCGGTCCCCGACCCATCGCCGGAAGCGTAGACATATTTCCAAAGAATATGATTCGCCGGGCCCTCCCCGCCCAGATCGCCAAGAAGATAAAGGATGCTCTCATCGGAGGGAGCCAATGCAATGACAAGGCGGTTGTATGAACTTGGGAATCCGGTCGGCGTGATGTCCGTCCAACTGTCGCCGCTGTCGGCCGATCGGTATACTCCCGATTTGTTGGTACCGCTGCTGAGGGCGGCATAGAGTACCCCCGCCGAACTGACAGCAAGATCGGCATACGATGCGTAGGCGTCCGAAGGGGCCAGAGAGACACCCCAGGAACTTCCGCTGTCCTTGCTCCTGTATATGCGGGAGTAGGTGGCGGCAAAGACGTATCCGTTCACCGGACTCACCCGAATTCGCCAGATGTAGTCAAAGAATGAATCGAAGACCTGAGGCGTGTTGCTGACCGTTGCGCTCAAGGCGCTCCACGTCAGACCGCCGTCGGTGGACTTGAAAATGCCATCGCCGCTGTACGAACCTCCGTCCGCGCTGGCGCTGTTTCCGAGATATTCTCCCGTTCCGTAGTACCACGTATCAGTCCGGCTGGAACGGGGGTCCTGTGCGATGGTGGTAACACTGTGGAGCTGCTCCGGTTTGGTGGTCTTGGTCCAGTTCGCTCCGCTGTCCGTTGATCGCCACATGCCGCCGGAAACACCGCCGGCAAGTATGGTACTTTCGTTGGAAGCATCGATGGCTAGCGCCCTCGTCCGGCCCCCGACATTGTAGGGGCCCCGCTCTATCCACTCCATCTCCCGCTGACCGATCCCCCGCATAAGGCGAATCTGCTCAACTGCAGGAATAGATTCGGCAAACGCCAACTCACGCTGCCGTATCCCCCTCGGAATCTGGTTGGTAACAGGATCGCGAGTCCTCATCCACTCAAACCGCCACCGAGCAAAAGGATCATCTTCATCGCCTGCCTGATTTGCTGTGTGAACCGCATCAATCTGACGCTCACCTCCTTGACTCTCGCCGCCTGAAATGAACAACAGAAGCACAGAGACGGCGAAAAGTTGTAAGACTCTCTTGGCTCTGATGCTGTTTCTGAATATTGGAGTTTGGTGCTGTACGGCGGTTACCGGATCAGAACCATCTTCTTCGTCTGAACGAACGTCCCCGCCTGTATCCTGTAGAGATAGACGCCTGTACTTACATCGGCTCCCGACAGATCGGTGCCGTCCCACTCGGCTCTCTTGATTCCGGCATCTTGAGTTTCATTCACCACCCTCTTCACCTTTTTCCCGAGCAGATCGTAGACCGTCAGAACAACATGGGCCTCCGCCGGCAGGAGATAGTGGATGGTCGTGGAAGGATTGAAAGGGTTAGGAAAGTTTTGATGGAGGGCGAACTTCATTGGTGTTGTTGAGAGATCACTCAGAGAAAGCTGAGGTCCTTCACCTTCGAGATAGATGGTATACTCCACCACTTCATCTTCCAGCGTAACACTTCTCTCCACAAGCTGCTCATCATAGCCGTCGCCGCTGGCGTAGACATCGTAGGTGCCGTTGGGGAGCCACATCCGAAACCGGCCGTTCCGCTCAGCGCCGCCGTGCTGGCCCCACTGTTTTGCGCCGTCCCACGCCCAGAGCCACGCATGGGGAACAGGCTTCTCCGTTTTCTCTGAAAAGATTTGCCCTTTGAAACCGGACTTTGTTTTGTAAGCATGGAAGTCCCGACCGGCTGATCCAGACAGGACATCGTTATACCAATTCTTTTCCACATAGGTGCTGTCGGGCAGTCGCCATGTATCCATCCAGACATTGTAACCGCGGTTGTCGTCCGCTTCGCTGGCGACAGGAAGGGCGTACTCCCCGCTTTCGTCGGTCCGTGTTTCGGTCCAGCCGAGATGGCTGCCGGCCCGCACTTCGATCCCTGCCACGGGGGCGCCGTCGAGCGTCACCGTCCCTGTGATGGTGGCATCTGTGCTGGTGGCCCGCATGGTGAGAGAGACTGTCTCCCCGGACGAAACAGTGACGAGGGAATCCCGGGGACCGAGATAGTGAGGAATCAAGTCACGGGCGTCAAAGCGGACCCACCAGTCGCCCCCTATCACCCCAAGTTTGAAGGCGCCGGCGGCGTCGGTCTCTGTTTCAGTCCAGTTCCACGGCGGCTGATCGGAGTTGGCATACACCTTCACTTCGGCGATTGGGGAGCCGTTCTCATCCACAGCGTTCCCTTCAACAAAAGCATCCGCGTAAACGTAGTGAATATTGATGCCGGCCGATCCGGAGGCTGTCTCTTATACACATCTGCTCTTCGAGCCGGAACAGGTCGTTGTCCAGCTCCCATTCGTGGGCATAGACGTGGTAGCCCCCCCCTTCGTCCACCACACTGGAGACAGCGAGAGAGAACGTGCCGTCAGAGGCCGTATTGTCCTGTGTCCATCCCCACCGGCTTCTCGCCTCCACACCGATCCCCGAAAGGGGCGCGCCATCCATGTAGACAGCCCCGGTGATAACGGCGTCGGCAGTGAGCAGAACAATGTCTTTCTTCACTGTACCGCCCTCCCGGACCGACACCTCGATCCAGTCCGGCGCCAGGTGTGTCCCCCACAATTCCCATCCGTCAACATTCATGCGCCACCGGCCGGGGCCGACGCCGAGTCTGAAGTGCCCGGTCTCATCTGTCCGTGTTTCGGTAAAGCCGCCGCGGCCGTCCCGCTCGGCCCACACCCTGAGGTCAGCCATGATGCTCCCTTCGTCATCCGTTACAGTCCCCTCGATAAACGAGTTCGGAGAAACAATCTGAAAATCGATTCCGGACGAACCGGAGACGATACGGTGGTGCGACTCCTCTATCACAGCCCCCCGGGGAATTGACCATTCGTGCACCCAGAGGTGATAGCCCCCCTCTTCATCTGCTGCTGAGGAGACGCTGAGAGAAAAAGCGCCCGTCGAATCGGAGACCGCCTCCGTCCACCCCAACTCACTGCTGGCGCCGATCTGGACACCGGCAATGGGCTCACCGTCAAACGTTACTGTTCCAGTGATCTCGGCATCGGTGGCATAGATCGCAAAACTGTTTTCCACGGCAACACCATCTGTGACGTCCACGTCCCTCCCGTGGGGAACGAGATAGGTCGGAATCGCCTGACCGGCATCTAAGTCGAGCCACCAGCGTCCCCCGATCACTTCCAGCTCAAAACTCCCGTCTGAACCGGTTACATCGGTGACATGATTCCCCGTCGTATGCTGATTCGCAAAGACAGTGATGTCCGCAACGGCCGCGCCGCCGTCATCGGTCACCGTCCCCTCAATGGTCGCTGTGGCGGAAACAAGATTGATGGTGAGGTCGGAAGTGCCTGATGTTACCCTTTCATAC
>LUOC01000097.1 GCA_001626655.1 Fidelibacterota bacterium REDSEA-S14_B6
GATCGCCCCCGCCCGAACTTTCAGTTTCTTGAGTGAAGTGGAGGATCTCAGAGAAGCGGGACTCGTTCAGGGTGGTCGACTTGACAACGCCATCGTCATCATCGACAAAGAGGTCGATTCCGAAGAGATTGATCGGTTGCGGTCTCTGTTCCACATTGAGGAAGACATAGACATAGGGTCTAACGGCATCCTCCACGGCGTGAAGTTGCGGTTCGAGAATGAACCGGTTCGACACAAGGCGCTGGACGTGATCGGAGATCTGGCTCTCCTCGGAATGCCCATCAAGGGGCATGTTATTGCTGCTCGGCCCGGACACGCCGCTAATGTGGAGATCGTGAAAAATATCAAGAAAGAGTACGAGAAGAAGATTCTGAAGAAAAAGTACCAGGCGCAAGTCTCCTCCGAATACCTTTTTGATATCAACGCAATTAGGAAAATCCTTCCTCACCGGTACCCCTTCCTCCTCATTGATAGGATTCTTGACATGAAGCCCGGTGAATCGCTGAGTGCCATCAAGAATGTTTCTGTCAGTGAGCCGTTTTTTCAGGGGCACTTCCCCGACCAGCCCGTCATGCCGGGTGTGCTGATTATCGAAGCGATGGCCCAGGCCGGCAGTTTTCTGCTTCTGCACACCACGCCTGAACCTGAGAAAAAACTGATGTATTTCACCGGGATTGAACAGTCCCGATTCCGCCGGCAGATTCTTCCGGGAGATCAAATCCTGTTCAAGATAGATCTCCTCAAAGTGAGAATGGGAACCTGCAAACTCCACGGTATTGCCTATGTTGATGATAAGGTTGTCGCTGAGGCCACTTTTATCCCAACCATCGGCGACCGAAAGGAGTAACCATCTCCCAAGAAATTCACCCCACCGCGGTGGTGGACTCCGCCGCCTCAATCGGCGATGACGTGGTTATTGGCGCTTACTCCGTCGTGGAAGGGGATGTTGAAGTGGGCGATGGAACCTGGATCGGGAACCACGTCAATCTCCGGAAGGGCGCCAGAATCGGCCAGCGGTGCAAGGTGTTTCACTCGGCTGTGATCGGTGAAATTCCCCAAGACTTGAAGTTTGGCGGAGCTATCTTATGGCTTACGTTCACATCGCCCACGATTGCCTGATCGGAGAGAACGTGATCATGGCCAACTCCATCAATCTCGGCGGCCATGTCGTAATCGGCGACTGGGCAATCCTCGGCGGTGCCGTTCAGGTTCACCAGTTCACGAAGATCGGCCGGCACGTCATGATAGGAGGCGGTTTTCGAGCGGTCCAGGACGTTCCCCCCTTTATCCTCGCGGCCGGGGAACCGCTGAAGTTTTCAGGCATCAACGCTATCGGCCTGCGGCGGAGAGGTTTTTCGGGAGCAGCGCGGAAAGAGATCAAGGAGGCGTACCGCATTCTGTTCAGGAAGGAGATGCATCAGGCCGATGCGCTGACGGAGATGGCGGAGGCGTTTCATTCCAGCGCCGAAATTCAGGAAATCATTTCATTTGTCGAGAGCAGCGAGCGCGGTCTTATCTGAGACCGCCGTCGTCTTTCTTCTGCTCCTCTCATTCTCGCCGCTTCATGGGCAGCGGCCGGACTACACCTTCAACTGGACCTCAGAAAATTTCGGGCGCGAGGCGACGCCTTTTTTCAAACGACTGACACTCCAGAGCGGCACTATTCTGCAGGCCAGCGACGGACGGAAGGGGCGGATTTCTCTCAAGGCCGCAGCCAGCTCCGGGCTGTCGAAAGCGACAGGGACGATGCCTCTGTTTTCAGGGCTCTACCGCATCTCGGACAATCTATGGCTTGGAGGTCTTTTGTCCGGCTACAGAGCAGGGGATGATGTGATTATCCTGTCGGGGTACGGCGCCGAAATCCTCCCCGGCGATCCTTCGGACGAGGCACCGGGGTGGTCAGTAGAAGTGAGCAGGAGAGCCGTGGAGGGAGCCGAGGCGTTCACCTTCAAAACAGTTAGTGTGGCACTATCGAGAAGAATAAATTTCGGCCGCGCTCTGCTCTATTACGGGTTTGGCTTTGCCTTTTACGATGTTATTGTTCACAGCAAATCACCAGCGGATGACGGCATCCCCATGCGACACGAGGGGCAGGTCAATCTGCTTTCGGGCGGGATTGAACAACCGGTGGGCGAATTCAGTGTCGGCCTCGCAGCGAACGCCAGCAGGCAGGGCGCAGCAGTGATGGTCAACATTAGTAAGAAGATAGACGAATGAGACGCTCCATCGGTATTCTGGGGTCCACCGGCTCCATAGGCGTGAACGCCCTCGAGGTGATCGGGCGCCACACCGATCGCTTCTCGGTCAAATATCTTTCGGCTAATTCCAATTCTGAGCGGCTGATCCAACAGGCAAAGCAAATTCAGCCCGAGGCGGTTGCCATTATCGATTCCGATGTCGCCAACTCGGTTCGTGACGCGCTGAAGGATCAATCTGTTGAAGTTCTCGTGGGACGTGAGGGATTGCTGGAACTGTCGTCCCGGGAGGGTGTGAACATCTTTCTCAATGCGTTGGTGGGGAGCGCCGGCATGGAGCCGACCGTAAGAGCGATGGAAGCTGGCGTTGACGTGGCTCTGAGCAACAAGGAAAGTTTGGTCATGGCTGGGGGCATCATCACGGAAATCATGGAGCGGAAAGGGGCGAAACTCATCCCCGTCGACAGTGAGCACAGCGCGATCTTTCAGTGCCTTACAGG
>LUOC01000098.1 GCA_001626655.1 Fidelibacterota bacterium REDSEA-S14_B6
AGTTAAAGCAGAGCTACTCCAACTTGGGCGTACAGATGGATATCCGAATGGTACTCTTTTCCCATCTCAAGTCCACCTTCTCCATCGGCTTCGCCCGGGCCGTTGACAGACTTACCGACAAACAGTCCACTGAACTGATGGTCTCTCTGCAGATTCTGGACTGAGCAAGTGAATCTCTTTATAGAGGCGGCCGTCAGTCTAATGCCGTCGCTGGCGCTTCTGGTGGTCTTCATGCTGCTGGACAGCTACAAGCTCCTCGATGTGAAAGCGGCGATCATTGCCATCGGCATCGGCGCCCTGTCTGCGGTTGCATCCTACTTCGTCAATACACCGCTTGTGGAAAACACCGGCATCGACTGGCTCACCTATTCGCGGTACGGCGCGCCGGTGGTGGAGGAGTTCTTCAAGGGCGTGGTGCTGGTGTACCTCATTCGCGCCAACAGGATCGGATTCAACATTGACGCCGCCATCTACGGTTTTGCCCTGGGCGCCGGCTTCTCCATAGTGGAAAACCTCTACTACGTCATGGTTCTCGATCAGGAGACACCCCTCGGTGTCTTCATCATTCGCGGCTTCGGTACAGCGGTGATGCACGGCGGTACGACGACCCTGTTCGGCATCGTCGCCAAAACGCTGGTGGACCGGAAGATCGGTGGGGAGTGGGGAGGCTTCTTTCCCGGTTTTCTCACGGCGGCAATCTTCCACTCTTTTTACAATCACTTCTTCTTCGATCCCATTCTTCTAACGGTGGTCATTCTCGTGACGCTGCCGATGGTACTTCTCCTCGTCTTCAAGCGGAGTGAGGCGTTCCTCCAGAACTGGCTCGGGGTCGGTTTCGATACCGATCAGGAGCTCCTCGACATGGTAAACAAGGGGCAGGTAGGCGAGACGAAAGTGGGGAAGTATCTTCAGTCAGTGAAAGACCGTTTCGCCGGCGAGGTGGTATTCGACATGATATGCCTCCTGAGAATCCATCTTGAGCTGTCCATGCGGGCGAAGGGGGTGCTGATGATGCGCGAGGCGGGGATGGACGCCGAGCCCGATCCCGACATTCAGGACAAGTTCAATGAACTGCACTATCTGGAAAAGAGTGTCGGAAAAGCGGGGATGCTTGCCCTGTCGCCCTTCCTCCATCAATCGAGTCAGGATCTGTGGCAGATCCATATGCTTGAAGGAGAGACGAAGGGGTGACTACCTATTGTTAAGTTTCACAACCACGTTTGTTGATCGGGAACGTTGCTGCGATTCTTCGTCGAAGACTCCTCAGAATGACAAGCCAATTGATAGGAATAAATCAGATGACATCTTTGGAGAAAAGATGTCATCTCTCTCTGTATTCTGTTGACTAAACCTCCCCTTGTAACAAACAGCCATTCGAACATAAACTCCCCGCCGTGAATCATCGGCGCCTGACCATTCTCGTTCTTCTCCTCGCGGGAGCAGTTTCCGCCCAGGATATGGCTTACCACCTCGATCCCGTGGCTCGGATGACCTTCCCAAATGTTGTCCACAGCGTGGGAGACACTGCCGGCGGCTCAGACTGCTGGGGCTACGTCGACAAAGAGGGAAACGATTACGCCATCATGGGCGTGCTTGATGGGACGGCCATCGTTAGAGTGAACGACCTCGAGCTTATCACCACAATTCCCGGCCCCAAGAATCACGACCCCTACTACCACCGCGACATGATGACTTATGGCGATTACCTCTATGTCTGTCACGAAATGACTGGCACGAACCAGGGAATCCAGATCATCGATATGAGCCCACTTCCCGATTCCGTCCGTTACGTCGATACAATCAACAGAAGCGATGCGGGCGGACAGTCAGCCAACACATCTCACAACCTTTTTGTTGACGAGGCGACGGCCACCCTCTACACCGTTAGGAAATACGCCAACGGAATCCGCATCCTTTCGCTTGAGGATCCGGAAGATCCTCAGGATATGGGGATTTTCGAGACGCCGGACGCCCATGATGTTTTTTCCCGAAACGATACTGTCTATGTCGCCGAAGGGTGGAACGGATCGTTCTCCATCTGGGATGCATCGGAGAGCAAGAGCGCCCCTACGCTTCTGGCAAGAGTGGATATTCCCAACGGCGGCTATTCCCACACCGTCTGGACGACAGAAGACGGACACTATCTTATGACGGCGGAGGAGACCTCGAGAAAGACCATGAAGCTGTGGGACATCACAGATTTCGAAAACATCGAAATGGTGGGGGAGTATCTCGGCGCCAGCAAGTTAGCCCACAACATTCATATTAAGGGTGACTTCGCCTTTGTGTCTCACTACAGTTCCGGAGCAGTGGTTGTCGATATCTCCGATCCCACTCAACTAAAAGAAGTGGCGAGTTACGACACCTATACCGACAGCGATGCGAGTACTTATCTCGGTGCGTGGGGAATCTACCCCTTCTCACCAAACGGCTACGTCTATGTCAGCAACGTGGAGGGGCATCTCGATATTCTCCGCTTCCGCGAAGAATCTCTCTTTGCCGACGGCGAAAGGAGGGAGCCGGTCCCAAATCGAATCGCGCTCAGTCAGAACTTCCCGAACCCCTTCAACGGGGAGACGGCCATTTCGGTCTCCCTTCCATCGCAGCAGTCTCTATCACTGGAAATCTACGATGCCCTCGGCACTCCCGTTGAACGGCTGGCCGAAGGGGCTCTCCCTGCCGGAGACTACCGCTTTCGGTGGGATGCCGGTGACCTCCCAAGCGGTGTTTACTTCGCCCGACTCGTTTCCGGTGTCTCGGTCCGGACGGCGAAGATGCTCCTCCTTAAGTAGCCGCTCTCACCGTTCCATCGCACTATCCGGCTACCCCCGAAGTTTCGGGATACGCCGAACAAGTCCTTCTTTCCATTAGAACTTTAACACATGAACACAACATCCCTCCAATACTCCAATCTTCCATTCCTCCATTCTTCCGTCGGTTTAGACTTTGTTTTCACCATCTCTGAGGCTAAACTGAAATCGGCCATTCGAAAGGAGGCATGTCATGAATAGATTGAAATCTGCCGTCATCTGCACAGCGCTCGCATTCAGCATCATGTTTATCGCTTGCGGCGAAGACGCCGATTGCCCTGACTGCGGGAAGCTGACAGAAGGGTACCTATTCAAACGGGTGACGCAAGACGACTTTGCCAAGTTTTCCGGGATCAGCGGAATTCAGGTCGATGCGTGCATGCGCTACAAGGTAACCGGCGGGACAGACATCAACGAAGATACCATCGCCATCGTAGACGATTGCTGCTGTGAATAAGCGTAATTCAACCTAATCTGTTTTGATATAGGATGAAAACAGCGCTGATCGCCGGTGTTGATGAAGCGGGGCGCGGTCCCCTTGCGGGTCCGGTTGTGGCGGCGGCGGTAATCCTGTCCGAGGGGTGCGAGATCGAAGGTCTCAACGATTCCAAAAAGCTGACCGCAAAAAAGCGTGAGACGCTCTTTGATGAGATAGAAGCGCAAGCAACGTCCGTTTCTTTGGGGATCGTCCACGAGGACGAGATTGAATCGCTCAACATCCTCGGCGCCACGCACAGAGCGATGCGGCTCGCGCTGGGCCGACTCGCGCCCCAACCGATGGAGGCACTCATCGACGGACACGCTCTCCCGGATCAGGTGGTGAGCAACAGGGGGATCATCAAAGGTGATCAGAAAGTGCCGTCCATCAGTGCGGCGTCCATCATCGCCAAGGTGACAAGGGACAGGATTATGCACACCTACGACACGGTCTTTCCCGAATATGGCTTCGGCCAGCACAAAGGGTACGGGACGCCACAGCATCTTGAAAACTTGAAAACACATCTCGCCTGCCCCATCCACCGGAAATCGTTTCGCCCCGTGAGTGACTATCTTCCATCTCTCGCCAAGCTGAAAGAAGAGCGGACGCTGGGGAAGTGGGGAGAACGTCTGGCGGCAAGGGAACTGGTGCGAAAAGGGTGTTCCATTCTTGGGATGAACTTCAACGCCCTTCCGTACGGTGAAATCGATATAGTTGCCATGGATGGGGAGACGGTGGTTTTCGCGGAAGTGAAATCCGCTTCGCAGGAGTGGCTCGGCGGTCCCGAGGACCAGATGGATGACGGGAAGGTGGAGAAGCTTCTGAAAGCGATGAAAATCTACCTGTCGGAGAATGAAATCGAATCGGACAGCCGGTTTGACCTGCTAACGGTTCGCTTCGGCGGAGGCCCTCCGGCCGTGGAACATTACAGGGACTGCCTCAGTTAACAGGCTCTCCCTTTGAGCGAAGGTTCGCGGAACACTAAATTGCGCCCCATGAACGACACAAGAATCGCCCGTATCCTGCAGGAGATCAAATCTCTCCTCATTATTCTTGTGATCGCTCTCTCACTCAGAGCGACTGTCATAGAGGCGTATATCGTCCCCACGGGCTCCATGGAAAACACCATCATGACCGGCGATTTTCTCATTGGAAACAAGTTCGTCTACGGCATGCGCACCCCCGATTGGATCGGTATTCCCTACACGGAGCTCGGTTTCGACGTTCCGTGGACACGCTTCCCCCGCTTCCGTAAACCGCACAGCGGCGATGTGGTCATCTTCAAGTATCCGAGGGATCATTTCCAGAAGTATGTGAAACGTTGCGTCGCCGAACCGGGAGAGACGGTGGAGGTGCGGGGGAAAGATCTTTTCATCAACGGTACTCCGTTCCTGCTCCCCGAGAACGGGAAGTTCATCGACCGCACGGTGGTGAAGGAGGGGATTCGCCAGCCCGGAATGTTTCTCAGGGAGGAGTGGAACAGGGACAATTTCGGTCCAATCCGTGTGCCGAAGGCTGGGGACAATATCGCCATCGGCGCAGCGACCGATTGGGACTACCTTCTTCCGCTCATGCTGATGGACGGCCATGAAGTCGTCCTCAAGGGGCCCGGGATTGACGGCGAATACAGGTTCACCATGAAGGACCCCAACGATATCGCCCGGCGGTATGTCTCGGGGCTAAGGAGCTTGATTCACGGCATTTTTTCGTCGGAGCCCTATCGGCCCGAAAAAGTGGGAAAACTTTTCGAAAAGTACTACAGCCCATCCAACCTTGACGGTGAGCTCCTTAACGTCTGGAACTTCAAGTTCACAGACGAGGCGGTAAACTACCTCTGGATCGACGGGCAAAGTATGGCCGGAATGGAAAACTACACTGTTCGTCAGAACTACTACTGGATGATGGGAGACAACCGCGACGACAGCGCCGATTCACGCTACTGGGGATTTGTCCCGGAGGAGTTAGTCCTCGGTGAGGCGGTGGTGGTTTACATGTCGTGGAAGTTCGGCGGCGGCCCCCGGTTTGGCCGAATCGGCAAGATTATCTCCTGAACAGATTTTCTTTGAGAATGTCTCTTTCTCTGTGTAGAATTCGTTTATCCGAGGTTTGTTGAAACTCTGCGTTAGAACAGTATGCTGAGCGCTATTGCATTTGCAGTCAAGATGATTGTTGCCGCCGCCTTCGTGGTGGCTCTCTCGCTTGGGAGCAGTACGACCATGCCGAGGGATAGGGTAGGCTTCTACGCCCTTCTCTCAGTGGCGATGGCGGCAGTTACGGCTGTTTCTCAGGAGCTCGGTTCCGGACTTCTCGCCGGCGCCGTCTTTGTGGTCATCGGCTTTATCTCCTACAACCAGTTCCAGAAAGAGGGGGAACTGTTCGATACGCTTCAGGCCGTCACTCCGCTCTGGATCGTCACCGTAGTCGGCATGTGCGCTGGCGCCGGGATGCTCCTTCAGGGCGCCTTTCTCACTTTCCTCGCTTACTACATACTTAATTATTTCCCGTCCCTGCTGGGACATGATCGGAAATCGAAGGCGTGATCGCCGGGAGGATGAGATGAAACATCTGCTTATCTGCTTTGCACTGTCAGGAACGTGGCTCGTGGCTCAGGAAGAGGCCGACACCACTTTTCTTGAAGATGATGAATTTATGATGGAGGATGAGGAGGCCGACACCACAGACATGGATGAGACGGAAGCGACGGCCGAAGCGTCTCCCACCGAAGGTATTGCATACGGCTACAAAGGTCTCGCCTGGGGCGCTGCCATGGATCAGCTTGAAGGCGCGTCATCCGACACTTCTGCCGGTGAAGCGTCCCTCAATACACGGTCTGTCACCGGCACGCTGGGAGAGGATACGGTCTCCTATACATATCACTTCTCGGACGTCGGTTTCTGGAAAGTGGTCATCGACTACGTGGACGTGGAGAGCGAGGACGGAATTGACGGCTATATTGCCCATTTTCACCGATTAGAAAAGGCGCTGACTGAGAAGTACGGTCCTCCCATGAGAACGAGCCAGAACGAAATGGGGACTGACAGGGAATATCTCTTCTCAGATTTTCCGAAGCTGAGCAGGGCCTATTTCAGGTCATCGTGGTCAGCCGAGCCTGCCAACATTGAATTGATGCTTGAGGCGGTGGTGCCACAGTCCGAAGATGATCCTCCCGTTTTCGAGGAGGCGTCCCGCTCAGTCCGGCTATACTACTACAACAGCAGCTCCTTCAGCACCGCTGCCGGTGATACGACCAAACCGGCGGAAGTCAAATCTCTGAGTGACGTTTATTAGTCCATCGACTGGTAAACCGACCTCGGCCAGACTTGTCTTTCTCCCCTTAGTTCTCCTTAAGACTCTCATACTGTCTTCATGCCAACCGGTCAGGATTGATCTGGCTGATTCGCAAACCTCTTTCGTCGCTCCCGCAAGGTATGCACCGATGGTCCGGAACTACGAATACACGGAGGGTAGAAGAGGGGCATTAAGAGAAGCGCAGATCGCCTTCGAAAAACTCGGCTACAAGATTTCCGCCTTCGACGAGGTGGACAACTATTTCACGACTGAACTTAGAGTGATCAACCGTCTTTTTCGACCCATATATTACGTCGCTTTTGTGACGGCTCAGGACAGGCTGACAGTGACCGTCTATTCCGAAGTGAGAACATTCATGCGCGCCTCCCGGATCGCCCTCGCTGCCGGAACGGAGCAGGTGATGCAGGATGCGTCAAACAATCTTTCCGATAGATTTCAAAATGCCATCTTTGATCCCATTACAGATTCTATTGAAGAGGACGGTTTCGCAAAATGGGACAGAGTCACCGACAGCAAGAGAGACGATAAGATAATCAGGCAGGCCGAGGAACTGCGTCTTACGGCCCTGGCCGAAGCTGAGGCGAGCAGGAGAGAACTTGAACGTATAGAGAGGGAAGCGGCGATGAAGATGTTCCATGAACGTCAGGATGAGCGCCGCCTGAGATCAGAGAGGGAAGTGGAGCGCCACATAGAGTTATGGGGAGATTCCCGGCCGGAGCAATCGGTTGTGGAGTTGTCCCGGACACTGGAGGAAAATCGGGAGGGGTTCGAAGAAGTTTTCCGGGAGGTTCTGACAAGTCACCGGGATGTGAACGGTACCGGCGTCATGGTGTGGATTATCGGGCTGGACGGTCGAGTGGCCGACTTACGCGTTCTGATGGACAGTTCACCAAACACGCCGGAGACTCATCTCCGGGACCGACTCGCTTCTACGCTCAAGTCTGTCTCTTTCGGGAGCGGTAATGCGTTCTTGAAAATGAAGCAGCGGTTTTCGTTCGATGGGAACTACAGCAATCTTAAAGTCGATTTCGGCATACCTCTGGTGACCGGTCGCTTCGATGAATACCCGATTCCGGACAGAGACGTTTTTGAAGAGGCGTTCTTTGTGAAGCAGCGCAGCACCGGACCGCCGGTAATCCTGAAAAATTAGTTGATGTTACAGAACGATTTTGCTAACCTTCCAATCGGCGAATGGGCGGGAAATTGAACCTCTTTGTATCATTGGATAGTGAGGTCAATTACGTTAACTTCAGCCCTTTCACTGCTCGGAAAGACCGTAAATAGAAAGTAATGACTGTAGACCTTCAAAACGCTGAAGCGAGAAAGACATACCTCTCTGCTAAGCTTGATGACCTGATGGACGGGATCAGCGATTCCTATGGGACTGTCCTGATGGATGAGCTGATTTCAAGATTAGAGCGAACGGTGAGCGAATTTAATGAAGAAGTGGGGTCTCTCATGGGCCAGCTTAAGGAGAACAGCGAGCGGCGTGACGAACTGATGGAGAAGATCAAGTCCGGCACTGCAGATGAGACGGAGGAGACAGGCGCAGAAGCTGAACCTGAAGCGGACAGAGAAATGAGCGCATGGGAGAAGAGACTCGAAGCTTTGGATAAGAAATAGAGGGAGAGACAATGGAAACCAGGGATAAACTGTTAATCTTGATTGTGGTTGCGTGGATAGCCGCGGCGGTCTACTTCAAGGCGACCACGGACAAAATGTTCAGCCGGCTGGATGATATGGAGCAGCTCCAGATTAAACACGTGGACGAAGTGAATCAGGAGTTCCGTGAAGATCTGAAGACGCTGAACCTCCAATTCATCGGCCGGGGAAAGCATCTCCGAAAAGCCCAGAAGGATATTGTGGCCAACACACAGCTTATTAACCATGTCACCGATTCTCTCGGCAGGAACATAGAAACCGTGGCGTTGAACCTGGACAACTTCCAGCGTGACACGGAGCAGAACTTTACAGCCGCTACGGAGGGGAGGGACGAGATATCCAAAGACCTCGGTTCTTTCCGGCGTCAGACCCGCCGATTTGTCGGCGATCTTGAACAGCGCGTGACCACCATTGAAACAGATGTTAAGGATTTGAACGAGCGAGTCCCGCCAAAGGCGGAAGAAGAAGAAGAGGAGGGCTCGAGTCGCAGACGAGGACGTTAACCGGCGCGCAGATTACCATCTAGGGTTAGGGTATAAAGGGATGTTTCGGCATCCCTTTTTCTTTATTGAAACTTCGGAACAGGAGGTGTGGAAAAAATAATAGGGGTAGTCTTCTTCATGACCTCGGAGCATTTGGAAGATCTACCCCTACCTCGCGGGAGAGGCTTTTCAGGGCCTCGTGCTGAAAATAAGGTTGCATTCTCATCCGTGTCAAGCTTTTTCGACAGTTATCTGTATGAGCTTGAGTGATGCATGAAGAACACCATTTTCTCGTCGAAGCCGTGCTTAAAATTGAGCATCTAAAGTGATGCATTAATTCAAATCCGGAGCAGTTCAGATTTGAGAAACTACTTTAAGAAGTCAATCCAAGCGGAGAATAACAAAAGATTTGTGGAAAAGATGTGGATAAACCAATAAACGCCTCTTTGCAGCTTGCTAAACCAAAACTTGAGATGATCTTAGATGCAAAAGGTCGTTTTGTCATCAAACCATAAAGCGGTGCGGCAGCATTATGAGTGTGCCGGGAGAGGGACTTGAACCCACACGATGTTGCCACCACCTGAGTTTGAGTCAGGCGCGTCTACCAGTTCCGCCATCCCGGCAAGAGAGTTGAATTTTCAATTTGACAAATTGATAATTGACAATTGTCAATTGAACTGGGCACATTCGCCAGCGAATCGTTCAAACAGCGGCGGGAAAAGTATAGAATGCTCTAAGAATTGGCAATATATTTCACATCATCGCGTCTGATGACTTGAACATGAGAAGGGATAAAGACGGAGCTGATTGAACTCCGGGGAATAACATTATGAAGAATATAACGAGACGAAAGTTCTTAACTCAGACCGGAAGCGGTCTCACCATCGCGGCCGTTGCGCCGACGGTGGCTGCCCGAGCTTTTTCGGCTGCGCCGGCGTCTGAGAAGAAGGTTCTCATCGTTGGCGCCGGACTGGCCGGTCTCTCCTGTGCCTACGAGCTGAAACGGGCCGGATTTGACGTAACACTCCTTGAGGCAAGGACC
>LUOC01000099.1 GCA_001626655.1 Fidelibacterota bacterium REDSEA-S14_B6
GGTTGGCCCAGCGGTGGTGATCTATCCGAGCGGCCTTTGGTATACAGGCGTCAGCGTGGACGACGTGCTGGAGATTTTCGAAAAATCTGTCCTTGGTGATGAACCGGTGGAGCGGCTACTGGCTAGGGAAGAGACTTGGGAGGAGCTCACCCGGTTGAGGGCTCAGAGCGGGTAGCCTCTAAAGGCCTTCGAGTGAGTCAAGGCTGTTCAGAATCAACAGTTCAGCGTTGTCCCAATTAATGTCTCTTGTTGAACTAATCCCCGCAGACAGCTCGTCCAGAATCTCCGCCTGAATTCTGCCACGCCGCATGCATTCACTGTAGGGGATTTGGTGAAACGCCACCATGGAATAGCGAGGGATGAACCGGTCCGGGAATCGGCGCTCAAGCTCGAACTCAATCTTCTTTTTCAGGAGGAACTCTGGATGAGCCGTGTCGCTCCGCATCTCCACATAATTCTCTAACGCCATCTCGGCGATGGCATCAGTGTCCGGCTTCCGTTTCTGGCTGAACAACGCGAAGAGTTCTTCCCAATCGGCGCCACCATCATCGAGACAAGAATCGAGGACAGTGCAATCTTCGAACGCCGCGTTCATCCCCTGTCCAAAAAAGGGGGCAACGGCATGGGCGGCATCACCCAACAGGAGGAACCTGTCCGCCACATGCCACGGCCAGCATCTAACTGTACCGAGAGGGCCTGTGCGATTCTCGAAGAATTCTGATTCCAGATTGTCAAGGTACGGCACGGCGTCTGGGAACACCTCTTCAAAAAAATGGCGCACCTTTTTGGCGGTGTTCAACGAGGCGAAACTGGGATCGCCTTCCATGGGGAAGAAGAGTGTGCATGTGAAGGTTCCGTTGCTGTTGGGGAGGGCGATGAGCATGTATTCTCCCCTAGGCCAGATGTGAAGCGCGTTCGGCTCGAGCCGAAAGCCCCCCTCGCCGTCAGCCGGGATAGTCAGCTCTTTGTAACCGTGAGGCAGTCGCTCCAACGAATCTTCTGCTTCATGATGCTTCTCCATCTCTTCCCTGATGATGGAGCCCGACCCATCTGCCGCGAAAACATGTTCCGCCGCAGTCACGGTAGATTCTCCCGTTGATCGATTCTGATGGATGACGGTGCCGTTTTCCAGATCCACCGCGGTGCACGCTTCGTCGAAGAGGATATCCACCTTTCCCGTCGCATCCGCGGCATCCATGAGCAGTCTGTTCAATCTCGCTCGGGAGACGGAATAGATGACCTCGCTATCATCTTGGCCGTAACGGTGGAACGTGGTCGTCCCGTCAACGGCGTGCATCAGCCGCCCTTTCATGGGGATCGCCTTCGCCATCACCGCTTCAAGGACGTCTGCCTGTCTTAGCGCGTGAATACCGCGTTCTGAGAGGGCGAGGTTGATGGACCGCCCCGCGCTGATTTCACTCTTCCGCATATCGGGGCGGCGCTCAAGGATTGTGACGTGATGATCGCGCCTCGCGAGGAAAATGGAGAGGAGAGGTCCCGCGAGACCGGCTCCGATTACGAGAATCTCTTTCTCGTCAGTCACGTGCTGGAAAAGCTAGAGGAGCTTTTTTAGTTCCTCCACGAAATTGAACACATCCATGAAGGAGTTATAGAATGGGACAGGCGCAACCCTGATCACCCCAGGCTCACGATAGTCGCATATGATGCCTTCGTCATTGAGCCGCTTGTGGACAGACTTCGCGCTCTCCCCAAACTGAAGCGACAGCTGGCAACCTCTCTCCTCGCGGTTCCGCGGAGAGATGATGGTGAACGCCTCGGTTGAAGCTTCGTCCAGCAAATATTCCAGATAGCCGGTGAGCAAGAGACTCTTTTCTCGAAGCGACTGCATGCCGACGTCGTCGAACAGGTCCAGCGAAGCGAGCAGTGGCGCGGTGGAAAGAACGTTGATATTGCTGATCTGCCACCCTTCTGCACCGCGGAGGGGATCGAACTGTTTCGGCATCTCGAACCGCGTCTCTCTGTTGTGTCCCCACCAGCCGGCAAATCGGGGGAGGTCGTCGCGATTTCCGTGCTTTTCGTGAACGAATGCGGAAGCGACACTCCCGGGGCCGGCGTTGATGTATTTGTAGTTGCACCATGCAGCGAAGTCCACACCCCAGTCGTGGAGATTGAGAGGGACATTTCCAGCGGCGTGAGCCAGGTCTAGACCGACCATGCATCCCTGATTCTGCCCTGCCTGTGTTATTTCCGCCAGATCAAAACTTTGTCCGGTGAAGTAGTTCACGCCGCCGATCAGGATCAGAGCGATGGACTTTCCATCCTTGTCTATGGCCTCGAGTATATCTTCCTGACGGATGGTCGATTCCCCCTCCGGAGGACTGACCTCGATCATCCCGTCCTCAGGATCGAAGCCGTGGAATTTGAGCTGCGACGCCACCGCATACTGGTCCGATGGGAACGCTTTCGCTTCCAGCAGGATCTTATAACGATCTTTCGTAGGGCGATAGAAGGAGACCATCAGCAGATGGAGATTGACGGTGAGAGAGTTCATGACGATCACCTCCGACGGCTTGGCCCCCACAAGTCGGGCGGTTTTATCGGAAAGCGTTGTCTCGTACAGTTCCCACGGCCGCTTGCCGGCGTGGTGTCCGCCGCCGGCTCGAGTCTTCCACATCTCCATCTCTTCCCAGACGAACTCCATGGCCCGTGTCGGCTGGAGCCCCAGTGAGTTGCCCACGAGATAGATGCGGTCCTCTCCTTCAGCGTTTCTTGGAATGTGGAACTTACCGCGATAAACAGAGAGAGGATCTGCGCTGTCCATCTCCTTGGCAAAAGTTTCCCCCGGGCGAAAATCAGTCATCGGTTCTGTTCAAAGGGGGAGAAACTGTTCTTCAGGGAGTCCCAGCCATTCCAGCGCCGTTCTTCCAAGAATCCACTCTTTGTCGTTCATGGGGAGCTCATCCATGGACTCCACCAACTCTCCCGGCCGAAGTTCTCCCAAAGGGAAGGGGTAGTCGCTCCCGAGGGCGATCCTGTTGGCGCCAACGAGCTGAATGAGATATCGAAGCATTTCGCGGTCGTGAATTAGCGAATCGACATAGAACTTTCCGAGGAAGTCTCTCGGATTTATTTCTGTCTCCACCGCTACAAGATCAGGCCGGGCGTGGAAACCCGCCTCAATTCGGCCGATGGCCCCAGGGAAGGCTCCGCCGCCATGAGCGAACGCCACCTTCAAATCAGGGTACTTCTCAAAGACGCCGCCGAGAACCATACAGCATATGGCGATGGCTGTCTCCGCCGGCATCCCCACAAGCCATTGGAGCCAGTACTTGTCCATCCGCTCCGGCGACAGCATGTCCCACGGATGGACAAACAGGGAAGCGTCCAGTCCTTCCGCCGCTTCGAAAAAAGGGTGAAACGATTCGTCGTCGAGGTTCCTGCCGTTCACGTGTGTGCCGATCTGAATTCCGGCGAAGTCCAGTTCTCGGATGCACCGTTCCATCTCGTTGATGGCGAGATCGGTGGACTGAAGCGGGACAGTGCCCAATCCCACGAACCGTTTCGGGAAGTCGTTTACGACTCCAGAGATATGGTCGTTGAGAAGCTTGGAAAGATCGAGGGCGTCCGCCGCCTTTGCCCAGTAGCTGAACATAACGGGCACCGTCGACAGCACCTGCACATCCACGGCAGTGGCTGTACACTCTTCCGCTCGGCTTGTAGGATCCCACAGGTTCGATTCCACTTCACGGAAAAACTTCTCACCCTTCAACATCCGGGCGCAGTTGGGCCTGTGGTGCTCAAGGCGAATGAATTCGCCGTAACCGTACCGCTTCTCTAAGTCGGGAAGATTCTCAGGGAGTATGTGGGTATGAATATCGACCTTGAGCAATGGAGAAACCGTTAGTCAGGTTTCGCCATCACAGCGCCGCAATCGCCGCAGGTGCGGTGCTCCTCGCTCTCCCAGTAGCGGTTGAGGATGGGCGGCAGGTCGTCTACGATATTCGTCAGCGGGAAGAACTCTTCATACAGTTTCCCGTTGCACGATTCACAGAACCACATAAAAGCGTCCTGTTCGCCTTCGCGTCGCTTCCGCTCAACTACGAGACCGACAGTGTCCGTGGGCCGCTGCGGGGAGTGGGGCGTCCGGGGAGGGAGGAGGAAGATTTCGCCTTCCTTGATGGGGATGTCCTTCCTCGAAATGATAATCTTTCCGGGCGTTTGGACCGCCCACCACCATGATGATGAACTCGGCGTCCTCATAGACGCATCTGTTTCCGACAGGCGGTTTCAAGAATTGGCGGTTGTCTTCAATCCACTGCTTGAAATTGATTGGGGGGATCATAGTTGCCATGGCGTCTCCTCGTTGTTATTAGCCACTAAGTCACTAAGACACCAAGGTTTGACGAAAACAACTCTTCCTCTTAGTGTCTTCGTGACTTTGTGGCGATTCAGATGGTTGCGATGCATTTCAGTTCTATTGCGATGGGCGTCGGCAGAGCGGTCACCTCCACTGTCGTTCTGCACGGCTGTACGTCCGAGAAATAGTCTCCATAGATACGGTTGAATGTAGCGAAATCTTTCTTCATATTGGTGAGAAAAACAGTGACATCCACAAGTCTCTCCCAAGATGATCCCACATCTTCTAGGATGAATCTCACATTGTCAAAGACGGCACGGCATTGGGCCTCTATGTCGTAGTCAATGATCTCTCCCTCCTCAGAGAGCGTCACACCGTGGATCTCTTTTTCTCCCAGTCTCCTCGGTCCCACACCTGAGAGAAACAGCAGATCACCCACTCTTCTGGCGTGGGGGTAAGGGCCCACAGGCTCCGGCGCTCGAGGTGAGTTCAGACCGTCTTCAGCCGTCATATCTTCACGCAGACATTTTTTGGCTCGGTAAAGAAACGGAGCGCTTCCCAGCCTCCCTCTCGGCCAAGCCCAGAATTCTTCATGCCGCCAAACGGTGTCCGGAGGTCGCGCAACATCCAGCAGTTAATCCAGACAATGCCCGCCTCGATCTGTGACGCCATCCGGTGCGCCCTGCTCAGATCGGAGGTCCAGAGCGACGCCGTGAGGCCGTAGTCACTGCTGTTTGCAAGGGTCACTGCTTCCTCCTCCGAATCGAAGGGGAGGAGCGTCACCACAGGCCCGAACACCTCTTCCCGGTTAATGCGGCAGTCGGCGTTCAGTCCATCTATCACCGTGGGGGTGATGAACCAGCCGTCCTCACAC